>JALTOP010000535.1:0-9010 GCA_027000105.1 Planctomycetaceae bacterium
GGCCGGCCCTTCGGTAAATTTGAACCCGTCAGCCAGTTTCGTCACCTGTGCACCGGCAGGGAAGATATCGGCCCAGTCACTCGCTTTCGTGGTTCCAGCAATCTGGGCAACCGTAGCAATCACCACGGCGGCGTAGACCGCAACAGTGCGAATGCAGTTGAACCGTCTGCAACCGATATTCGAAGATTGTGCAGGAGCAGAATAATTTGAGTGAGTAGACATCTATATTCCTTAACTCTGAATAGAAGGAGTGGGCAGATTCGAATCGTACGAATTGAGGCTGTTTTTCCCGAATCGATTTAGGTAAACTGCCGCTTCGTTAATTGTGATTCATGTGGTTCAACTGTTACCGTCAACTATTTTCTGGATGTTCGGTGTCACTGAAATTTTGTGCCGCTGACCCCTGCTGTCTTTGTTGTATGCTCGTACGAAAGCTCCACGGTCACACAAACAGGGGGACACGGTTGTACAAAACAGACACAGCAGAAGGAGAGACAACATAGATCAGAAAGATCAGCCCTGCACTTCTGTGGGCCACTTTTTCCCATTTTTTCCAGTATGATAATTTCTGAAAACTGTTGACCGACAGCAACAAACGATAAACAACAACTGGAACGAACCAACCGTACTGAATGAACTTACTGGATAAACTTACCGGATGAACTTTCAGTCAAACATGGGTGTCCACCAAGTAGATTGTTGACAAAGTGAACGAAAATTTCAATCAGCTTGCAACTTCCCGGCTATAATAGTTTGTGAAAACCGCAACTCCCATTTTGTGCCTGTATTTTGTACCTGTTGGTCGAGTTAAACGAGTTTTATAAAAGAAATCCACTTCTGTGTCTGATACCGCCTTTATCACAACGGGAGAACCGCAAACCGATCTCTCCGCATTTCTCGATCCGCACGGCGGGAATCTCCAGGCTGTTCGGGGATTGTTGCACGAAGTTGTCGATCTGGTAACAGAGTATCTTGCACAGGCCGATCAACGTCGTGTTATCCCTTTGGAGTGGGAAAGGATTGAAACATCCCTGCTCGCACCGGAACAGCCTGTCTCTCAAAAGAGCCTGCTCCGCTCATGCCGGACGCTTTTGAGCGGATCGATGAATCCCGCAAACCCCCGTTATTTCGGGCATATGGATCCTCTGCCAAGTACCGGTTCGATTGTTGCTTCGCTCGTCACCGCGGCGGTCAACAATAATATGTTGAGCCACGAAATGTCACCCATCTTTTCCGAGCTTGAACAACGATTGCTGCGCGAACTGGCGGGCCTGTTCGGACTGCCGATCTCCACCGCAGCCGGTTTGATGCAAAGCGGCGGTTCGCTGTGTAATCTGCAAGCCCTGGCCGTGGCCCGGAACACGAAACTGGAGTGTCATACAACAGGCATCGCGGGGCGGGAACGTCAGCCGGTTATTTTCGCTTCGCATCTGTGTCACAACTCAATCCAGAAATCCGCGATGATTCTCGGGCTGGGAACCGAAGGGGTGATTCCGATCGCAACCGATTCCCGATGCAGAATGTGCCCGGATGCGTTGCAGACGGCCATCCAAAGAGCGCATCAAAACAATCAGCAGCCCTTTGCGGTGGTCGCCACCGCAGGAACGACTGTAACAGGAAGTATCGATCCGCTCCCCGAAATCGCTTCTTTTTGCCGGGAAAATGGGTTGTGGTACCACGTCGATGCCAGTTATGGGGGAGCCATCATCTTCAGTGAGAAAAAGAAAGCCCTTCTCCGGGGAATCGAACAGGCCGATTCGATCACGTTCAACCCGCAAAAGTGGTGCTACGTTACCAAAACCTCGGCGATGGTTCTGTTTCGGGAAATGAAAATCCTGACAGACCAATTCCGCATAGAAGCCCCCTACATGAACCTTCACGAAATGACCGGCGAAACCAACCTGGGCGAGTGGGGGATCCAGGGAACACGGGCACCGGATATCGCCAAATGGTGGTTGACACTGTTACAACTGGGGAAAAGCGGATTGGGCCAACTTGTGGATCTTGGTTATGAAAACAGTGGGCGTTTTCTCAAGCAGATTCGGAAAAGGGAATATCTGGAACTGGCCACCGAACCGGAAATGAACATCTTCTGCTTTCGTGATACCAGAAGCCGTCCGGAAAGTTCCGATCTGGCCCGTCGAAACGAACAACTCCAGCGATATCTGCTGCAAAACTTCAATACGTTTTTTTCACTCCCGCAATTCAGGAACTCCCGTTGGCTCAAGGCAGTTCTGCTGAACCCGTTCACGACCGATGAAGATTTCCGGGAAATCTTCGAAGCGATCGACCGCTTCAATCCGTCTCGGTGAAAGTCGCCCCCACCGAGAATCGAAATCGGCCAGACTCCAACGACAGACTCCAAAATCAAACATCAGATACGGATCAAACAACACGTGTCCTGGTTGGCATGATCAGAACTAAAAACATGGTCAAAACAGTAAGCGGCTTCAGGCAGGGGAATGGTCGCAATCAGTCTTTCAACAATATCAGTCTTTCGGTATCAATCCTTCAACCCGTACTCCTTGATTTTACGGTACAAGGTTCGTTCGCCGATCCCGAGAATTGCTGAAGCTTCCTCCCGTTTACCGCCGGTTATTTCCAGTGCTTTTTGAATGTAGAACTTTTCGACTTCCTTCATCGGATGCCCGATCAGGGAATCACAGCCGCTCACCATTGTACCGGAATCGTGGTCATCATCGCCTACTTCGACCGGAGTGATTTCTTCGGGAAGATCATCAACATCGAGAACGCCATCCATATCGAGCAGGATCATCCGTTCGATCGCGTTTCGAAGTTGTCTGATGTTGCCCGGCCAATCATAAGCCATCAACGATTTAATCGCGGCTCGGGTCGGATGGGTCACTTCACAATCGTGTCGCTTGGCTAGATCTTTCAAAAAGTGCTCGATCAACAGCGGAATGTCCCCAATTCTTTCCCGTAACGGGGGGACTGAAATCGTAATCACCTGCAACCGATAGTAGAGGTCTTCACGAAAAGTCCCTTTGCGAACCATCTCCTGAAGAGGCGCATTGGTTGCCGCGACGAGCCTGACATTGATCTTTTTTTCCTCATTGGAGCCGATCCTTGCTATTTTGCGATCTTCCAGAACCCTTAACAATTTTATCTGGGTTTCCATCGGCATTTCGCCCACTTCATCGAGAAAAAGCGTTCCGCCAGCCGCATATTCAAACTTGCCGATCCTGCGCGTCACCGCACCGGTGAAAGCCCCGGCTTCGTGACCGAACAATTCACTTTCCAGAATGCTTTCAGGAAGAGCGGAAATATTCAACGGGACAAACGGCTTGTTTTTGCGTTCGCTGTTCTGATGCAACGCCCGGGCAACCAGTTCCTTTCCCGTGCCGCTTTCTCCCTGAATCAGCACGGTGGCATCAGTCGGAGCGACATTCTTTAACCGCTCGATCAGCTTGTGCATCACCGGACTGTTGCCAACAACGCCCTCGAATCCGAATTTCTCGTCCAACCGTCTGCTCAATTCAGCATTGCGGCGAATCAAACGAACCCGTGTCGATGCCTTCTCGACCGCAGTACGAAGTTCATTGATATCAAGCGGCTTCGTCAGATAGGTGTAGGCCCCTCCCTGCATCGCAGCAACTGCCGAATTGATCGTGCCATGCCCCGTCAGCAAAATCACCTCTGCATCGGGAAGTTCCTTTTTCGTTCTGGTCAGGATATCAAGACCGTCGAACTCATCCATCATCAGATCGGTAACGACGATATCGAAATTCTCGTTTTCAATCAGTTCGATCGCCCGTTTGCTCGAACTGGAAACCTTGCACTCGCAATTGATCCGCTCCAGTGAATCCGCGACTGCTTGCGCGTGCCCCTCATCATCATCAACAATCAGGGCTCGAATGGCGATGCGATTCAAATTCGAATTGTCGTCGTTTTTTTCCATGATAATAATGACAGAGATAACAATGGCAGACGCTGAGCGTCGCTGTGCGGTTCAAACTTCAATCAAACTCCAGTCGGAACAGGTGTTTCCCGTATCGTATGAATTTCCACTCAATCTGAGCTTCATATTTCCTGCAGGGGAAGGCGAATGGAACCTGATTACGCCTGCCGACTATAATGTTTTATCCGAAGTGAGGGAAATCATCAGCCCTGTTTCGCGAGCGGCTTTTCAGAAAACCACCCTGTTCCCCTCTCCCTTCCCCCCATCTCATCCAGTCGAACCGCCTTATGCTGGAGACTTGTTGTTCAATTACCAAACACGCGGCAAACAGGTACAATACCTGCATGAAACGTGTCGCCCTGCTGATTGAAACCTCCAGAACCTACGGTCGTGATTTATTACGGGGAGTGAAGCGATACAACGATGAACGTGGCGGTTGGTCGTTGTTCGTTGAAGTTCGCGATCTGGAATCGAAACCACCTCCCTGGCTTTCCAGTTGGGATGGCGACGGGATTCTGGTTCGTTCCGGCAGTCAGGCCATTGCCACCGCGGTCAGACGATTGGGAGTCCCCGCGGTTGAATTGCGTTCCACAAAAATCGGGGGAAACATTCCCTTTGTCGGGGTGAACAACGAAGAAGTTGGACGACTTGTCGCCGAATATTTTTTGGAACGTGGCTTTCACCACTTCGGCGTTTATGAACTCGATTCCGAACAGTTTTTCGTCGATCGTCGAGACAGTTTTGTGCGTCACCTTCGAAAAGCCGGGTACGAATGTTCTGCATTTCAACAAGCCGGGCACACAGAAAAACCGAGTCAGTGGGAACAACAGCAGAAACGGCTCATCGACTGGCTGCAATCCCTCCCCCGTCCTGTTGCTGTCATGGCCTGCACAGATCAACTCGGCTGCTGGCTTCTCGATGCGTGCAGAAGGGCGAAGATTCCCGTCCCTGAACAGATTGCCGTTGTCGGAGTGGAAAACGATGAAACTCTCACCGCAATGAGTGCCCCTCCACTTTCAAGCCTCTCACTGGCCGGCAGAAAAATTGGTTACGAAGCGGCCCGCATTCTCGATCATTTGATGAACGGAAAAAAGCCGCCGCAGCAATCAATGCTGATCGATCCCGAAATGGTCGAAACCCGCCTCTCCTCGGACATCTTCGCGATTGAAGATCCCCTGCTCTCCCAATGTTTACGCCTGATTCGTGAACAGGCCTGTCAGGGACTGAAAGTTGCGGATATCCTGCAACAGGTTCCCATTTCCCGCAGTTCGCTGGAAAGGGGGATTCGCAAACTCCTGGGACGTTCCCCCAATGCGGAGATCAATCGCGTCCGAATCAGAAAAATACGCGAACTGCTTTCCCAAACCGATTTATCTCTTGAAGAAATCGCCCACCGCACCGGCTTTGCAACCTCACAATACCTCTCTGAACTGTTTCGCAAACTGGAAAACAGAACTCCGGGTGAATACCGCAAATCGTCACGCCAACGCTAAGCCCGGTTCAGGGCCAATTGGAGCGTCATTATTCACTATGAATCCATTTTTTGCAGCCGGTATTTCCCTCAATTCAAAAAGGATCGTTCCTGATATCAGTTGGCATGATAGGAGAGACGAGCCGATTTCCTCAACCGTTTGACTGTCTGTCGCCATTTTGCTTCTATCAGATGCGAGAGGATTTCCGGACGGGCATCTTCAAGACTGAGTAGGCCGGGGATCTCTTTTTCGACATAGACAAGATGAGCCCCAAACCGGGTGCGAAATGGCTGGCTTATCTGTTTGACATCTGTTTGAAAAACGTGTCTGGCAATCTCGACCGGCATCTGTCCGGTGAATGCGAATGTTCCCAACTCTCCCCCCTGTTTTGCCGAGGGAGACTGCGAATATTCCCGAGCAGCTTCTGCAAAACTTAATTCCTTTCTTTCAATACGATTTTTCAATTCAGCCAGTTGATTGAGCGCGTCATCCACCTGCCGGGACGACGCATTCTTCGGCAACTTGATGAAAATCTGACGCGCCTGCCGCTGTGTTCCATCCAGTTCCTTGCGATGTTGTTGAAAGTACTCGGCTATTTCCCGTTCGGTTATAACCTGCTGCACATATCGCCTCCATGCCAACGGCAGCGACAATTCCCGCACAAGGTCTTCGCGTGTCATCCCCAGTTTTTCAAGTATCGCTTCGGGCGAATCGACATTCCTGAGGACTTTCTCGATAATCGCCAACTGGCGTTCCAGTGTCGCTTTCGGTGCGGTCACTTTTCGAGATTCGAGAAATTGACGAATCAGCGTACGGTCAATCAACTGCTCAAGAAGCTGCTTCTCATAGGTGGGCCATTCCTGTTCAGGAATTCCCTGGGAAAGCATGTAAAGGTGAAGACGGTCTGCATCAATTTTTTCTCCATTGACTGTCGCCAGAACGGGAGAAGACTCCGCACGGGCAACATGCGGGAAAATGGAGAACAGTAGTAGAATAGCAATGGGAAGAAAATATTTTCGCATTTCTCGACTACTTTCAGACTATGGGATCCGCCAGCGCGAATCACCATCAAAAAGGGAGTCCCACTCCGTTATGATCTACGCAATGAACGCTGCAAACTACATATCGGTAACTACGCCGCACTCTGATTCGCTCCGGCACAAACCGCCCGGAAGCCGACTTCCACTTCTGTTGCTTCGCGATTGGAATCGGTTCGTCGAATTTCGACGCGGAAGCCGTGCGGATAAACGTCTCCCAGAATCACCTCCACTTCCGCATCGCCGAGCGGTTCACATTCCATCTGTGGAACAGAGGAAAACGAAGGCGTAAAAGCAACGTGAGCCGCTTTCTGGATCTGCCCCGCTGCCAGTTCCAGACGAATCATTCCCTCGATAACATCTGCTCCCTGTTCATCCTGTTTGCGGGAAAGCCATTGCGTGAGATGCCCCTCCGATTCGGAAGGCTCCACAGATTCCGACAAACTGTCAGGTGAGTCTACATGCCCCGATGCCGTCAATGAATGAGGCAGATCTGTTTTTGATGAAATGGCATCGAGCGAAATCTCGGCCAGAAAATAACCGAGCAACAGCAACGTTCCTATGCCAGACAACACCGTCAATGTTGAACCGCCGGGAAGCATGGCCAGGGTGATTAATGCCGTTCCTGCAAAGAACAGACCGGGCCACAAAAGAGTTTCCCAAACAGATCGCAGACGGTTTTGCGATGCCTTCAGAAGTCCCCAGTCGACGGAAAGCACGACTCCATTGACAAGCAAAATGCCGCCGAGCGCACGAACGGAATCGGCATCCGGGGTGAAACTCCCCAACACCCGACTGCCGAGCATCAGCACTCCCGTGATCAGACACAGAGCGCTCAACCCCCAGCCTGTCTGCAAATAGGCCGAGCCTTTTAGTTGCGTCGCCCAATCACTCAAGCGGGCGGCTAATCGCGACCCGTTCCGGTTATTCATGGAAACACTCCTTCGTCTCCGCTGGCAATTTTTATCTCTGCATCAATTTCGGCTCTCTGGCGATTTCAGCCTTCTGGCAATTTCGAACCCCCATCAATTTCGAAACGGCGTCAATCAGGCAACCGGGAGTTCCCTCCCGAATCGCCTGATACTTTCCTGGCCTTGCCTAACTCATCACAAAGTCTGTTGCAGGAACTTCCGCTTCCAATCCGACCGCTTCGCGAAGAGCGGAAGCCTTGTCGGTCGCTTCCCATTTGAAATCGGGATCGTTGCGTCCGAAGTGTCCACCCCAAGCTGTCTTCTGAAAGATCGGGCGACGCAAATCGAGCGTTTCGATAATTCCTTTGGGAGTGAGCGGGAAGATTTCCCGAACCGCGTCAGCAATTTTTTCCTCATCAACCACAGCCGTTCCACCGGTTGTGATGTGGACGCTGACGGGCTCAGCCACGCCGATTGCGTACGCCAGTTGAACTTCACATTCACTCGCCAATCCTGCCGCGACAATATTCTTGGCAACATAGCGGGCCATGTACGCCGCAGAGCGATCTACCTTGGTTGAATCCTTTCCACTGAAAGCGCCACCGCCGTGACGACCCCAACCACCGTAGGTATCGACAATAATTTTTCGCCCCGTCAATCCGGTATCGCCGTGTGGCCCCCCAACAATAAACTGCCCGGTTGGATTGATATGATATTTTGTCTTATCACTCAGGAACTTGCCCGGCACGACATCTTTGACAATTTCGTTAATCACATATTCTGCAATTTCTTTCTGGGAAATGTCAGGAGAGTGCTGTGTCGAAACAACGATCGCGGAAATCCCCACCGGGCGGTTGCCATCGAATTCGACAGATACCTGCGATTTGTTATCAGGGCGAATCCAGCTCACTCCTTCTTCCTGGCGTGCTTCGGTCAAGCGGTTCAAAATGCGATGCGATAACGCAATCGGAACAGGCATGTATTCTTCGGTCTGATTGCAGGCGAACCCGAACATCAACCCCTGATCACCCGCGCCATCGCGATCGACACCCATCGCGATATCACCCGATTGTGAATGCAGTTTGACAAGCACTTCACACGTATCCGCATTGAAACCGATATCATCACTGGTGTAACCGATTTCGCGAATGACTTTTCGAGTGACCGCTTCATAATCGACATCCGCATTGGCGGTAATTTCACCAGCCAAACAGACAAAATCGGTCGTGCACAACGTTTCGCAGGCCACGCGAGCCATCGGATCCTGCGCCAACAACGCATCCAGAATCCCATCAGAAACCTGATCCGAAACTTTATCCGGATGCCCCATGCTGACAGATTCACTCGTGAAAAAATAATTCGCCATGTTCTTCCTCAAAAATCAAACCGTTTTCTAATTGCAATCTGTATAGGTGCTGGACGCTGCGCTTCATCACCCAAAGCGACTTTCATCTTACCGGTTTATGCTTGTACTTAAAGTCTGTAAGCGGAAATCAAGCCGCTCTGGAGGAAAATGCCCTGTTTTCCAGTCCCAGCATCCGTTCCAACTGGTTCACCGTTTTGCCTGTTGCCCCCCGTTTTGAAAGCACATACCCACTTGCCGCTACCCCCAAATCGTGGCGTAACCTGCTGTCTTCAATCAGGTTACGAATTTCTGCCAGGAGCGCGGGT
>JALTOP010000535.1:9020-17324 GCA_027000105.1 Planctomycetaceae bacterium
TTTTCGACAACCAGGCAGGCCTTTCGGTTCTTCAATTCTTCAACGACATCAGCAAAATTCCATGTGTTGGGGCCGAACAGGACTGCACAGCCGTAGGCGGCTGGTTCCATCATGTTTTGCCCGCCGCGATTGGTCAATGTCCCGCCCACATAGGCAATATCCGCCAGCCCCCAGCAGGCAGAAAGTTCGCCCAACGTGTCGAGAAGTAGCACTGTTTTTCCTTCTGCTTTTTTCGTTCCGGCTTTTATCGTCCCGGCTTTTATTGTCTCAGTATTTTTTCCGTCGGAGATTTCCGTGTCGGTGTTTTGCTGCCCTGTTTCAGATCGTCTGAGTAATTTGCAGCCGTTTTGTTTGACCAGATTCGCCACTTCTTCAAACCGCTCCGCATGGCGAGGGGCGAGAATCAAACGCAATTCAGGGAAGGATGAACGCAGTTGCTTCCAGGTTTCGAGAACAATCTGTTCCTCCGGGGCATGGGTGCTTCCGGCCATCAGGACGAGCGAATTTTCTTCCAGTTGGAACGCGGTTCGCAATTCGCAAACGCTCTTTGCGTGTCGATCCGTCAACAGGCGATCAAATTTCATCGAGCCGACATCGTGCAAACGGGCCGGATTTGCACCGAGTGCTTCAAACCGTTTTTTATAGAGATCATTCTGTACCGCGATGCAACCGAACGGTTGCAACAGTGGGCGAACCAGTTTTTGAATTCGTGAATAACCACGAAAACTTTTTTCCCCCAGTCGTCCGTTGATAATGGCTGCCGGGATGTTTCGGCGGTGTGCTTCGCCAATCAGATTCGGCCACAATTCCAGTTCAACCAAAACAAAACCGTTGGGACGAATCCGATCAAAAGCCCTGCGAACCGCCCAGGTAAAATCGAGCGGACAGTAACATAACAGACACTCTTTGAATTTATCCTGCGCGACCTGCAAGCCGGTATTGGTTGTCGTGCTGATGACGATCTCCCATTCGGGATGCTTTTCCTTCCAGGTGGCGACAATCGGTTCAAGTTGCAACACCTCACCCACACTGACCGCATGAAACCATAAACAGGGGGCATCGCCAGTTCGAGCGGGAAGATTCCCCCACAATTTTTGCGACCAGCCGTCGCGATATTTCCCCTGCGTCCATCGACGATAGAAAAGAATCGGCGAGACGGCCAGGATCAAAAGGAGATAAACAACGTTCAACAAATAACGCATCAGGGAATCCATTCCCAAAAAATGTTTTCAACCCATTTCCCCGTCAGAAATCGGAGAGCACGCCACGACAGAACAATGACAGGTACTCCGCATCTAGTGTGTTACAATCTACCCGATATTCTGCCTGTTTCGCTCCAACTACTCCGACTATCCAACTACTCTGGCAAATGGCAAACAGGTTACGCCTTGCCGTGGCACTTCTTGTATTTTTTGCCGCTGCCGCAGGGACAAGGATCATTTCTACCGACTTTTTCGAATCGATTTCGGATCGGTTCAATCGCCTTGTCCGGGGCACCAGGTTCAGGCGGAAGATTTCCTTCCACGATATTTTCAAACCCGGCTGGTTCGGGAGGAAGTTCTTCCTCGAATTCGTCATGTTCCACTGCAGTGATTTCCCACAGAGAACTGACAAAGTCAGGGCTTTCACTTTCCACACGAAACAAAGCCGACGTGACATGCTCACCGATGCGATCCCACATCGCTTCGAACGCTTTCATTCCTTCACGTTTATATTCAACCTTTGGGTCTTTCTGGGCATAACTGACCAGACCGATGCCCGCTCGCAGGTGATCCATATAATAGAGGTGCTCTTTCCAGGCGTGATCGAGCACTTCGAGCATAATCATCCGCTCGGTATGTGAAAATTCCGGACGGTAACAGGTATCGTACTGTTGAAGGATGAGGTTCCGGGCCTGTTCGCGGGTCAGTCCCTCGAACTGTTCGGTCTTCAAAGAACAACCAAATTTCTGATTTGTCCAATCAACCAGGCTTTGGAGTTTTCCCGAAGAAACCTCAACGGCTTCGCCCGGCTCTGCAGAGACACCTTCATAAGTTTTTTCAACAACCTGATCAATTTCATCAAGCAGTTCATCGCCCTGGAAGTAGGCCTGCGAACGTTCATGAAGCAGCTTTTCGAGATCGCTGCGCGATTTCTGCTCAATGTTTTCGGGATCCAGTTCCGTGTGGAAACGTGTTGCGGCCCAGCGTGCCAGTCCTTGCCTGTCGTACTGCTCGCCAGAGCGGTTTCGCGTCATGAATCGGCTCATTCCGACCGAAACAGGAAAACGGATTTCTCTTTCACGGTACTCGTCCAAAATACGATTCAGCACCAGTTCTTCGATCTGATCCGGTTCGAGCCCCTTCAATTCTTCAGGATCAATCTGAAACGCATACTGTTGTTCGAGCCAGCCGGAAATCGATTTGGCACCAAGATCAGGTGAAAGAAACGGTTCTGCCCCGGAATAATCAATTTTTTCAAGTGCCTTCAGGGCGCGATCAAAAATCAACCGAAAAACTTTATTCCGGCCTTCCGCTTTGAGTTCGCGGTCGTTGGTATTCAAACCGTAACGGGAGTTCGCCCAACGGGACAGACCGAGCCAGTTCCATTCCTTTTCATCTTCCCCCTCAGGCAGAAATTCTTCGATCTGTTCCTGAATGAGATCTTCCGCCTGGCGAATGGAAAGATCGTGAAGATGTTTTTTTAGTTGCTCCAGGTTCATTCCGCGAAGATCGGACGGATCAACTTCAATCCCAAAATTCTGTCCAGCCCAGGCAGCGATGGTGTCCCAGCGGTAGTGATCGGTCAGAAAAACAGAGGCCGCCCGGTGGACCTGGCTGGAAATCATCTCGGTCACAAGTTCCCTGCAGTTGGCCCCGTCGAGAATCTGCTGCCGATAGGAATAAACCCGCTTTCGCTGCTCATCCATAACTTCATCATACTCAAGCAGATTCTTCCGGATTTCGAAGTTGTGTTCTTCCCGTTTCTTTTGTGCTTTTTCAATCTGTTTGGTAACCATCGGACTCTCAATCGCTTCGCCATTCCTCATACCGAGTGAACTGAGAATCTTGCGCACAAAATCGCCTGCGAAAATTCGCATCAAATCGTCTTCAAGCGAGATGAAAAATCGGCTCGACCCCGGATCTCCCTGTCGCCCGGCTCGACCACGCAGCTGCAAATCGATCCGGCGGGCATCGTGCCGTTCTGTACCGATCACATACAGGCCACCCGCTTCACGAATTTTATCGCCCTGCTCTTTCATCCCTTCCCGTTCAGCGATTTTCCTGGCACACTCGTCCCATTCATGTTTGGGGACATCGAGCCGCGATTCATACTTCTGCTTCAATTCTTCCCAAGCAAGATATTCCGGGTTTCCACCCAGGACAATATCGGTACCTCGACCAGCCATGTTGGTGGAAATGGTGACGGCTCCGTAACTGCCTGCCTGCGAAACGATTTCCGCTTCCCGTTCGTGATGCTTCGCATTGAGGACTTCGTGCTTGATACCTGCCCGCGTCATTTTTTTGGTCAGCAGTTCCGAATTTTCGATGGATGCCGTTCCGATCAGAATCGGGCGTCCGGTTTTCTTGACTTCCTTGATTTCATCGATGACGGCGTTCCATTTTTCCTCTGCGGTCTGGAAGATGACATCGGGATAATTGATCCGCTGAATCGGACGGTTTGTCGGGATCGCAATGACATCAAGATCGTAAATCTTTGAGAACTCGTTCGCCTCGGTCATCGCGGTACCGGTCATTCCGCTCAACTTTTTGTAGAGTTTGAAGAAGTTCTGCAGCGTGATGGTCGCCAACGTTTGCGTCGTCTCCTCGATCTTCACTCCTTCTTTCGTCTGCACCGCCTGATGCAATCCGTCGCTCCATTGCCGACCGTACATTTTGCGGCCCGTGTGCTCATCCACAATAACAACCTGACCATTTTCAACCACGTAGTTCACGTCTTTTTTGAACAGGTAGATCGCCCGCAGCGCGTTATCAATCAAGTGTGGCCACTCCATATTTCCGGCTGTGTAGAAGCTGTCGACACCTGCCAGTTCCTCCGCTTTGCGAATCCCCTCATCTGTCAAGTGACAGGTGTGCTCCTTTTCCTTCACTTCGAAGTGAACATCCTTTTTCAGTTGCATCGCGATACGGTGCGCCTTGGGATACTTGCTGAGATCGTCATGCGCAGGCCCGGAAATAATCAAGGGGGTTCGTGCCTCATCAATCAGGATGTTGTCGATTTCGTCCACGATTGCATAATCGAGTGGCCCCTGCACCTGCATCTCTTTTCGAGGCTTCATGTTATCGCGCAGGTAATCGAAGCCGAGTTCGTTGTTGGTTCCGTATGTGATGTCGCAGGCGTAAGCCTTTTGGCGTTCAAAATATGACATCTGCGATTGAATGGCCCCAACGGTAAGTCCCAGGCCCATGTGCAGCGCGCCCATCCATTCCATGTCCCGCTTGGCCAGATAATCATTGACCGTGACCACATGCACTTTCCCTGCAAGCGCATTCAAATAGGCTGGCAAGGTCGAAACAAGCGTTTTCCCTTCCCCGGTCACCATCTCTGCGATGTTCCCTTTATGAAGGACGTAACCCCCGACCATCTGGACATCGTAGTGCCTCATTTTGAGATAGCGCACGCCAGCTTCTCGTACCGCTGCGAACGCCTCGGGAAGAATATCGTCCAGCGTCTGCCCGTCATTAAGACGCTCGCGGAATTTGCCGGTCAGCTCCTTCAGTTCCCCTTCAGACTTCTTCTGCATGTCCGGTTCGAGTTGCGCGATACGATCCAGCAGACTCCCGGGAATGATTTCGTCGTTGCCGTCCTTGTCGCGAACAAAGCCGATCTGCTTGATCATCCGTTCGTTATGTGACCCGAAAAAACGCTGGATGATGCGGTTCAACGCAGCAGTCAAACCAACAAAAAAGTCTCCGATACGATCCAGAAATTCCATAACTCTCAGCTCAATTCTGTATGCTTGCTGTGTGCAACCCTACCGGCTAAGCCATGCAGGCCGAATAGGAGATAGCAGGCCGGTACATGGCCCGGCATTCCTGATTATTCTGTTGATTCTGTGAAGCCTGTTCCGTGACCTATTTCTTGCGAATGTGATTTGCTTTGCGACAAAATTGGTCCGAGAATCGTCCCAATCTGCCTGTCTATTTCGCTATTTCGCCGATCCGCATAATCCGATATAAATCGGAACTGTTTCAGATTGCCGTAAGTCCTCAATGCGTAGAATGTTATAATTGATGTGAAATTGGGTCAATGGCGTGTTGAATGCAAACTCGGAAACCTGCTACTTCTGGCTGAAATAAACCATTACATGCCTGTTTGTTGATGCCTGTCGGTTGTTTGCGATCCCCCCAAGGCACTATCTCCGCCCGTCACGGTAACTCTATTGGTAGAAAGATGTTATGCGATTAAAGCTGGCACGCTTTATTGTTTTGGTCGCTACCTTCGGATTGTTGACGCGATTCGACGGCTTCGCTACTGATGGCTTCGCCACTTCTGCACAAGCCGCGGATCGTCTGCAGTTGTGTCATAATGACTACAAACAACTGACTCAGAAATACATGGCTCAGCTTTCCGAACTGATGCAGAAGGCCCGAAAAGCAGGCGATCCTGAACTGGCGAACCGGATCGAAAAGAATCTGATTTTGCTCAGTTCGAAACAGAAGCAATTTTCGGAACTTCCCAGAACATTACGGCCGGATATTCCCGACAATCTGCCAAACGGCACGCGGGAACTGCATGTTCAGTTTCGCCACCTGTCAGATAAATACGCAGCCGACCTGTACCTGCTGGCTCGCAGAGCGATTAAAATTTCTCCTACGTTCACTTTTGAATTGCTTAATATTCTGCTTGAAATCAATCCCGATCACGTGAAAGCCCGTTCCCTTCGGGGTTACGTTCGGCAAGGAGATCAATGGCTTACACCGTTTGAGCGTGATCAAATTCGGGCAGGAAAAATTGACCACCCCCGTTTTGGCTGGCTGAAAAAATCGTATGTGGAGCGATACGAGCGAGGCGAACGCAACTTCATGGGGAACTGGATTTCCGCAGAGAAGGAAGCGGAAATTCGACGGGATTTCCGCTACGCCTGGACCGTGCGAACCGAACACTTCCAGATTAAAACCAATCACTCACTGGAAAAAGGGGTGGAAATGGGCCGTAAACTGGAAGTTTTCTACGACTACTTCAAACAGACCTTCGCCGCCTTTTATAATTCGCCACAACAGATCAAACAGTTTTTCGAATCGACAACCGGGCGGAGCAAAACCAGATCGCAGCTTTATAAAATCAACCACTTTCGCAGCAAAGAGGAGTACGTCAAAAAACTGATCAAACGCATTCCGCAAATCGCAATCACCAATGGACTGTACCAACTCGAAGATCGCACCGCCTATTTCTACTACGATCCCGAATCGGATTTCGATGCAACCATCTTCCATGAAGTGACACACCAATTGATGTACGAAAGCCATCTCAAAAAAAGAGATATTGCCAATAATGGCCACTTCTGGATCGTGGAAGGAATTGCCAATTACACCGAATCATTCCGGATCATCCAGAAGGATAACCAGACCACCTACGAAGTGGGCAACCCCCGATTCGTCCGATTCTACTGGGCGAGAAAACGCCTGCTCGACGAAGGCTATTTTGTTCCACAGGCAGAATTTTCCCGCATGGGCAGGCTCGAGTATCAAACCGGCCCGACACCGCTTTTACAGAAACGCTACAGTCAGGCGGCTGGTTTGGCTCACTTTTATATGCACTACAAAAACGGAATCTACCGAAATGCGTTAATGGTCTACATGGCTCAAATCTATCATTCCTCGCCAAGGGTTCAAGCAAGAGTTCGTGGACTGGATGCCTTGACCGGCGTCGATTACCCGACCCTCGACCGTCAATACCGCGAATACATGCAAGAGCAACTCGAAGAAGTCGGCGACGACGAAGTGATCCAATAATCAACGGAGTTGCCTGATTATAACATTCAGGGAAACGTCTCAATGCCCCGTTTCAACATTGAATCGATCGTCGTTTGACTCCGGGATTTCGTTTCTGCAAGCCGCGGTTCAAGATCATGGCAATGTACTTGAACCAATCAGAGGTTCAGCAGGATACAGGCAGGGACGCAGAGGATCCCTTGAACAGCGTGTTTTGTGTGGCTATACTTGATCTTGTTCAGATGCCATCCCGTTCAGGCTGATCTGTCTCGGTTGTCCCATTTCTGGTCTGGACTATCTGTCATTTTTTGTCTGTTGGGAGGCTCGATCCGCCCCGGGCAATTTTCGCAAAAGGTCTCATCGACCATACCGCCATGAAAGGGCAGTGAAATGAAGGGGAAGTTCGCTTGTTGCGCGTTATTGGCTGTTTTGTCTTACTCCTGTCGCCTGCTGATCGGAAGCGATTCCCTTTCCTCCCCAGTTTACGCACAGAACCGAAGGCAGGCTGCTGACTGGCCACAGTTTCGTGGAACGGAGGGCCTTGGTGTTGCTACGGCTCGCAACTTGCCGACCGAATGGAGCGATAACAAAAACATCGTCTGGAAAACAGAACTTCCCGGCGCAGGGACTTCCAGTCCAATCATCATCGGGGATCGAATCTTCCTGACCTGCTATCGAGGTTACGGGATTCCGGGAGAACCGGGCGGCGATATGAACGATTTACGTTTGCAAGTTGTCTGCCTATCACGCACGAAGGGGAATATCCTTTGGAGCAAGACAATCGAGCCAAATTTCCCGGAACAACCTGCCATTCGAGATGAGCACGGTTACAGTTCCAGCACTCCGGTTGCAGATCAGGATCGAGTTTACGTCTTTTTTGGAAAGACGGGCGTTTTCGCGTTCGATCACGACGGGAAGCAACTCTGGCACCACCTGGTTGGCTCGAAGCTCAATGGTTGGGGATCTGCGGCGTCTCCCGTTCTGTACGATAACCTCTTGCTTGTCAACGCCAGTGTCGAGAGCGAATCCCTTGTTGCCCTCGATAAAAAAACGGGGAGGGAAAGATGGCGGGCTGATGGGATCAAGGAGGCGTGGAATACGCCTTTATTAATGAAAGGTAGCAGGGGCAAAACAGAGCTGATTGTCCCCATCTTCCAGAATGTCCTTTCCTTTTCTCCGAAAACCGGCCAGAAATTGTGGCAATGCGAAACTGGAATCAATTGGTACATGGTACCAAGTGCGATTGCCAACAATGGAACCATTTACTGTATCGGCGGTCGCTCCGGAAACTCGCTGGCCATAAAAGCGGGAGGAAGGGGCAATGTAACCAGATCTCACCGGCTTTGGACATTGAATAAAGGTTCCAATG
>JALTOP010000535.1:17334-24002 GCA_027000105.1 Planctomycetaceae bacterium
AAGGGAAACTCTACTGGATGCATGAAAACCTGGGAATTGCCTATTGTGTCGATGCTTCAAGCGGAAAAATCATCTACGAAGAACGTGTACCAAGAGCCGGTCAGATTTACGCTTCCCCGGTTCTGGCAGACGGAAAGCTCTACTACCTGGCAAGAAACGGCCGCGCGTTTGTGATCGCGGCAGATCCCCATTTCAAATTGCTCGCCACAAACCAGCTTGAACAAAGAGGTCGTTTTGATGCCAGCCCGGCAGTCGCAGACAATCGCTTGTTCATCCGTTCCAACAAATACCTTTACTGTATCGGTCGTCGGTAGTGCACAACCAGATGAGCATAAGCCAGGGGAACAATCGGGCGTAAAGACACAGCCTCGACAGGCGGTTTCGGTTACGTTTCTGGCGGGGGTTATCGATGCTCCTGTTCCGTTTTCCCGGTTTTCCCTTTGGATTTCATTTCGGGAATTTTGTATGGTTTATGAAGTTCCTGCATGCCATTTTCAATGAATCGACTGACCAGTTTTGCGTGTTCCTGAATAAGTAAAACGACGTATGGATCATCCGACGTATAAATAACTTTTACGCCGTGATCTGTTTCCTCATAATCGAAGGCGACTTTTTCGGCTTTTTTAATCAGTTCCTGAAAGAGTGGATGAAAACGCATGGGCGGCAGTGGTTCATTGCTTAAAACTCGTCCCTCCATTGCCGGAACATGCTTATGAAGCAGAGTTGCAATTTCATCATCATCGGATTCCGTGAGCGTTTCTGCCCCGTTGCTCAAATTTTTAACTGACCGTCTTATTTTTTCGCGACCGTTGAACAGTGCGTGTAATGTCATCATATCTTCACGCATCTCCCCCATTGCAGCGGGGCCGCCTCCTCTCATCATACCACTCCCCTGCATCTGCCGGTTTCCTTGCATGAGAGGACGAATCATCTCAGTCGATGTTCCATTATCGCTGTGGCGATCTGAATCGGCCGTACTCGATGGAACCCTCTCTTTCAGAGTTTCACTCTCCTGTTGCTGCTGACAGCCAATCAATACGGAAACAGAAAGAACAACAAAACCCACACAACAACGCATAAAACACCTCCTGAACGGAAGAAAGGAACATGACATCATGAAGACAGTTATATAAAAATAATCCCCAATAGAGTACTGAATATGGGATGCCGCTTCACTATTCGCAGCATCTTAAACGGCCTGTACGATCTTCCCGTATAAATTTCACACAAAAAAGTTATTGCGACAAGCCTGTCTGCTTTGGTGTCATTCGATTCATCATCGTTTTCAACTCTTTCACCCTTTGGCTTTCAATGTTTGCCTGGCGATCTCCCCCGGCACAAACAGCCGAACGGACAGCGTAGTAATCCGGCAGAATTGATCGCTGGATCAGAGATTCGATCTCTTGAAACGTTAATCGCCCGGCCAAAGAGCAGAGTTTCCCGCCAGAGTGCAACGCTCCAATTATCTCAAGTAATAATTGATTGCTGAAATATTTTCTTAATGAGCCGTTCCATTTTTGTGCGGTATCTATCAACAGACCTGCAAAGTGATGTTCCTTCAGACGGTTCACCATTCTTTCCACCAGTTTTTCATATTGCGATTGTCGGGATTGTTGCAAAATCGTTCCCGCTTCTCGATCTGCATACAACACAGCGATCCAGCAAGGATGGCAGATTCCCGCATCTTGAAATCGTGTTTTCGTCTGCACCAGTTTTTCGAACCACTGTTCCAGATGGATGCTGTTACCGGGGCCGACTTTGAGATAATCCAGCCGGTTCAAACAGGCTGGAATTGAACGCGAATCGCACCACTGTTCCAATTCGCCCAGCGCTGCACTCGTTTGGATACCTTGATGCCGTTCGCAAATGTCTGAAATATTTTCGATTGTTTCCGCTTCAGCCATGCCGAGCGGACCGTTCAGCGGATCCTTGATGTCCAGAATATCGGCTCCCCCCTGAATCGCTTCCACCGCCTCGGTTTCATTTTTCACGCTGATGAGCAATTTTGGCATCGGACTGTTTTTATCTGTTATCTCTCCTGTGCTCAATTCGAACCTGATTTCCGTAAAAAAGTGATCGTTAATTGAAAATCCGGACATATTTCCGCAGTCTCCTCTGTGATGACTGTGCCAATATTCGTATACTCCCGCCTGAATCGAGGCGTTGTTCCAGGTCAGGCTGTCGCGCAGATACTACAGACGTACATCGAAATTGTGTGCATCAAAATTGCTGAAACCGAGCCGTCAACAGGCTGTTGATCGGCGACGGGAAGGCGCGATCCTGATCGGCATCGGTCTGTCCGCCGGTTTACCCGAATCCCTACCCGCCCGAGCAATCCATCTTAGTTACCCGAGTTTAAGAAATCACATGCAACGATCAGATATCCGAAATATCGCCATTATTGCCCATGTTGATCATGGCAAAACAACCCTTGTGGACAGTCTGTTGAAACAGTCGGGGCAGTTTCGCGATTCCCAACTGGAACAGGAATGCATTCTCGATTCGAACGATCTGGAGCGGGAACGGGGCATTACCATATTGGCGAAGAATATCGCACTCGATTACAAGGGTGTGAAAATCAACATCATCGACACGCCGGGCCATGCCGATTTCGGGGGTGAAGTGGAACGCGTTCTCAGCATGGCAGATGGGGCACTGGTTCTTGTTGACGCATTTGAAGGGCCGCGACCGCAAACACGGTTTGTTCTTTCCAAAGCGATGGAACAGGGGCTCAAACCGCTGGTCGTTATCAATAAAATTGATCGCCCCGATTGCCGGCCGAACGAAGTGCTTTCCGAAATGTTCGATTTGCTGGTTGAAATGGGTGCCGATGACGAAACACTCGATTTCCCGTATCTGTTTGCCAGCGGGCGCAGCGGATTTGCGACACACGATCCAAACGATCATTCGGGCGATATCAGCCCACTATTGGATATGATTCTCGAACATGTCCCCGGCCCGACAGTCGACCTGGATCAGCCGTTCCGCATGATTGTCACATCACTACAGTGGTCGGAATATGTTGGGCGAATTGCAACCGGACGAATTGAATCCGGAAAAGTCAAACCGGGCGACAAAGTGAATTTGATTCGAGAGGGAGGAAAAGTTGAACGGGCCAGTGTCGATAAGGTCGAGGTCTTCAACAACCTGGGACGGGTTACGGTGGAGCAGGCAACCGCGGGGGATCTGGTTTCCCTGATCGGACTTCCCGACCCCGATATCGGCGATAGCGTTGTCGCTCCTGAAGTCACCGAGGCACTGCCGCGACTTCAGGTGGATGAACCAACTCTATCCATGATCTTCACGATCAACAGTTCTCCGTTTGCCGGCAAATCGGGAAAATATGTGACAAGCCGGAACCTGCGGGAACGGTTGATGCGGGAACTGCAATCGAATGTTGCTCTGCGTGTAGAAGAAGCGGACGTCAAGGAAAGCTTCAGGGTTTCCGGTCGTGGCTTGCTGCATCTTTCGATTCTGATTGAAGAAATGCGTCGCGAAGGATACGAATTGTCTGTGGGCAAACCGGAGGTGATTCGCAAAAACATCGATGGCAAATGGCATGAACCGTTTGAGCACCTGGTGATCGATGTCGCGACCGATTACGTCGGCAGTGTGATGGAGTTGATCACGCCCCGCCGTGGCCAAATGCTGGATATGACATCAAGCTCGAATGGACAATCCCATCTGGAATTTTCGATCCCCGCTCGCGGTTTGATCGGCTTGCGAACCCGCCTGTTGAACGCCACGCGGGGTGAGGTTGTCGTCAACCATCGCTTCGAGGGATTTCGACCGGAAGAAGGAACGTTGCCCACTCGCAGTAATGGCGTGTTGATCTCCCAGACAACAGGAAAAGCCTCCGCGTATGCACTCTGGAAGTTGCAGGATCGGGCAGAAATGTTCGTATCGCCCGGTGAGGAAATTTATGAAGGGATGATTGTTGGCGAAAATGCCCGTGAAAACGATCTGGTCGTCAATCCGACTCGCGAAAAGAAATTGACGAACATTCGATCCGCCGGAGCGGACGATGCGATTCTGCTCAAGCCGCCTCGGGAAATGTCGCTGGAAATGGCGTTGGAGTACGTCGAAGTTGACGAGTACGTTGAAATCACTCCAGATGCCATTCGGCTGAGAAAAATCGGGCTGACCGAACAGGCACGCAAACGGAAGATGGCCAAAACATAGGCAAACCGGACAGAGCCGACAACTCGGACAGGGCGGAATAGAAAAAGGGAGCCGAGCGACGAGCGCGGCTCCCCAAGGAGACGAGAGAGACATTTTATTTTTTGTGGTCGCAGTTATCCGATAGTGAAAACAGACCTTTCATCAGGGGCAGACCCGACCGTCTTGGCCGAGCCTGCCAGAGTCAGTCCTGTTTCGTCTTATCGGCAATCTGAACGCTCTCACTTTCAGATCACCCGGCAAATTCCCGAAAGCTGTTGAAAGCTATCCGTTGCCGTTATTTGGTGCAACCATCGGTGCAGCCATCGTTACAACCTTCATCGCAGACGTCGGTACAACCGTCGGTGCAACCCTGATCACAGCAGGCTGTTTGACAGGGATCGCAGCAAACTCGGCGACGAATCACCCGGGGAACGCACTTGGTACGTTTGACCATGATTGTTCGAGGGACGCACGTTGTTTTTGTGACATACCGAACATCACAAACCGTATGGCAGGTTGTGTAAGGAACCAGTCGGGTACGACATTCCTTGACCATATGACAGGTCGTATAAGGAACGCGGCGTTTGATGGTTCTGCATCTCCATGTACAAGTCGTGTAGGGAACTCGCTTGGTGATACATCGAGTAACGTAGTGACAGGTCGTGTAGGGAACGCGGCAGTGTTTGGTCTGACGAACCATGTGACACGTTGTATAAGGAACACGACGAGTGCGACATTCTTTGACGAAGTGGCAGGTCGTGTAGGGAACACGACGCTTGACTGTGTAAGGAATGCGCTCACAAACCGTATAAGGAACACGACGGGTTTTCACACAAGTAACGTAAGTGGTGCAGCATACTTTCTTTTTGACCACTTTGGGGCACCACACCTTGCGGCAGATGACCTGTGGTGGACAGCGAACTTTTTCGACGCAGCAGCACCCTGGGGTGTACTCGCACTTGCAGGAACATGGGTTCCATTTCCAACTTCCGCAACCCCGATTTACGCGGACAGATCGACAACCGGGAATCCGTTCGCGAACTGTTTTCCATTCGCCGGTACAGACATCAACCCACTTGGTCGTTGTGACCGGTTTGCAAACCGTGTAGCAGACATTGCGGTAGCAGGTGCGTGTACGTGTCCGATAAGCCGTGCAGCAGACTGTGCGATAGCAGGTTTTGTAAACCGGTCGGCACACAGTGTAACAGACATTTCTGTAACAGGTGCGAGTTACAGGACGGCAAACCGTGTAACAGTGATCCCGATAACAGGTGCGGTAAACAGGCTTGCGTACTTTGCACGTGACCGTACGGTAACATGTTTTGTAAACAGGCTGCCTGACTGTTTGACAAACCGTCTTGTAACAGGTTTTGTAAACCGGTCGGCAAACCGTGTATCTTTCACGACGATAACAGGTTTTGTAGACCGTTCGTGTACAAGGCACGGCCACAGTCTTGCAGCAAGTATCGTAAACAGTAACCGGGCAGCAGTATTCCTTCTGCTCCCAGACAATGTCCTTGACGATGCGCGTTTTAGGCTTGCGGCATCGTCGGGCGATTCCAAATCGTCCCCAAGCTCCACATGTTTCTGTTGGACAGCAATTGTAGCTGTCTGCCCCGCAATAAGCGGCTTCGGTCTGCTCTCCCAGTGCACTTAAAAAAAGTGCAACGGCAGCGACCGGTATCCAGGCTGCTGACTTCATAACTCTTGTCCCTCATGCTGTAGCGGCTCATCCGAATGAATTGCCGACTTCTCCACGATATGTTTTGACCAGAGGTACTGTTACCCATTCCATTCACATACCTCATATAACCCATGGCACCCACTTTCCGGCCAGGTGCTATAGTCTGCTTCGACCACACAGGCACACCTTCTTTCGCATAATGCCTATCTATTTTCCTCTTCCTGTATCATGTATTGCCTGCATGCTGCGTAATCGGAACAGTCGATATAACCGTTATTTCTGGTGACCGAAAAAGCTTTCGGGCCTGGTTCTGCGAATGGCTTTCGTGTGTAGGAGATGCGCAGAGGTGAATCGTTTCAGGAAAATCAGTATGCTGCCCAGCACGGCTGGTCTGTTCTGACCACCGTAACCAAAATCAGATTTTCAAAGGTTTTCGCACCGTTCGTAAACTTTAAGCGTTAGTAGTACCCAGTCCGCATGGACTCACAACAGGAGAAGAAGATGAAATACGCAATTTGTCAGGAGTTGTACGAAGGGTGGGAGTGGGAAAAACAGTGTGCATTCACCGCCGAGACGGGATACACCGGAATAGAAATCGCCCCATTCACCATCGCGCCGCGAGCCGAGGAAATCACAGCAGAGCAGAGAAAACATATCGCAAACGTGGCACAGGCAGCCGGGCTGGAGGTCGTTGGGCTTCATTGGCTACTTGCCAAAACAGAGGGCTTTCACCTGACAACCAACGATCGGGAAGTTCAGAAAAAAACTGCCGACTATTTCGGTGAGCTTGCCCGACTGTGCCAGGATCTGGGCGGTACGGTGA
>JALTOP010000535.1:24012-28883 GCA_027000105.1 Planctomycetaceae bacterium
TGATGGTACTCGGTTCGCCTCCGCAAAGAAATCTGCTTCCCGGCATCTCCCACGAGCAGGCCATGCAAAACGCGACAGCCGTCATTGAACAGGCTTTACCAGTTTTTGAAGAAACCGATGTCGTTCTCGCGTTGGAGCCACTTGCCCATACGGAGACCGATTTCATGCTCACGTGTGAAAAGGCGACGGAAATCATCAGACATTTCAACAGTCCGCATATCCGGTTGCATCAGGATGTCAAAGCGATGTCGGATGAACAGACTGCAATCCCCGACCTGATCCGGCAGTACAAAGATGTCGTCGCCCATTTCCACGCCAATGATGTCAATCTGAGAGGCCCCGGCATGGGAGATGTCGATTTTCTTCCGATCTTTCAGGCATTGAAAGAGACCGGCTACAAAGGGTGGGTTTCGGTTGAAGTGTTCGACTACACTCCCGGAGCGGAGCAGACGGCTAAACAGAGCATCGAATACATGAAAAAGATCTGGACGCAGCTTGAATGATCTCCATGTATCGGCCAATAATCCATGCATCAACCGGGAAACAGACGGCGAGGGCGGCCGACCATCCCCTCTCGGTCGTGGCTGTTGCATTCACGCTTGATGAATCGACAAAATGAAACCGACGTAGTGAAGTCAACGGGGTAGTCTTACGACAATGCTTTTATCATTTTTGAGGGAAGCATTGGCATGGTTGATATGAACCCAGGAATTTCGTTCGGGGGAACCGACTCTGATTTTGTATCTCCCGGGTTCAAACACTTTCGGTTGCCAGTGATTTCCACGGATGCGAACCGTGTATTCGATTTCGCCAGTCTGTTCATTCACAACTTGAATAACCGGATTATCCTCATTTTTCACTTTGATCTCAGGAAGATACCCCCAGGCCTGACGGGCATAATTATCGAGGTACGATATCCGCTTGGGCCATCCGGGGAACTGATCCGAAGGCTTCAGATTTTCCGGATCAACCTGCAATCGATAGCATTCCATGCTGATTTCACCTGTCTGCCGATGAAAGCGGACGATGCCGTGTCCGGAGGCTTTATCGTGCAGTGTGTTGATGCGTCCCGGTCTGTTTTTCAAGGCGGGGTTTCCGATCGCATAAACGGTAATGGGATGCCCGAAGGCGTCAATGTAATCGCCGGTGTTGGGAAGATTCGGATCAGGTCGATTCTTCACCGGTTTCCCTTCCATATCGGGTAACCAGGAACGGGGATAACCCGCCGCGATCGAAGGAACACAGAACGAATAGATCGAATCGCCCGGCGCATCAATCCCCTGATGCACAATTGAGGCCAGATGCTGGTCTCCCGCCAGATGAAACGCGAATCCTTTTCGCAGTGCCCGTACGGCTTTGTCGCGTGCCGTCTGAGGCCAGCCGTTTGAATCCAGATCAGCCACGAGAAACATCTTGTTGGGGCCGTGATAATTGGCCAGATTGCAGAAGATGGTGGCCGAGAGAACAGACTTCATATCTGCCGAGCGCCAATCGGTTGCCCACTCATTCAGGAATTTCAATTGGCGGTCTCCAAGCAGCTTCAATCCCGGTTTGTCGAGCTTTTTCACATCATAGTTCGGATCTTTCAAATGGTCGGGACGACCGGGCCAGGTTGCCACTTGGGCCGGCCCCGATTTGAACATTCGGTCTGCAATGATCGCAAAACTGATGCGTCCATAAACCATGTCTCCATAAAAGACGGAAATATTCTGTTTGATCGGTCTCGGATCATAAAAATCGGGATGGTGCGAGCATTGGGTTCGATGTACAACATTCACGAAATCGGGGTGCATCACATACCCGCCCTTATCGTGATCGGCGACAGTGGCCACCGGATTCCCACCATTCCCCCAGATGTTCCCCTGGTACACATCGTGATCGTCGGGCAGGCAGATGGTTGGGCGGTCTCTCATCAAATCACGAAACGCCCAGCCGAACAGATACCACTTGCGCAGATAGTTCAGAATCGCGCGATCCACCGGTTTTCGGATGATGCCGTAGCCGCCGACGTTTTCATAAATTTGATCGCCCGAAAAGAAAAGCAGATCGGGATTTTGGTAACTCACTGTTTTGACAATTTCCAGATTGGGAAATCCGTAATCGGTATTCCCGGTGAAACCCGCCACCACCAAATCGCGATCAACAGGATCCCTGCGGATTGTTCCTTCGTATCGATCGATAACTCTCAAGCCAGATTCATTTTTCGAGATCAGACGTAATTGATAAGGCACATCCTTCTGTTTGGGCCACTGTCGAACCCTGATTGTTGCACTGCGGGATGCGGCATCTATTTTTGCGGACTGACCGCACTGTTTCCAATCGTCTCCACTTTTGCAATGAAGTTCGACGCGGCAGTCCTGCAGATTGGCGATCGGAGGAAGTTGTGCCGTCATTTTCAGCACGTGTCCGTCAACTCCACGTGAATCGCTAAGCGTGTGCATTGCCCAGAGAATGGGGCCAAACGCACGAGAGGTGTCAACAGAAAACTTGTCGCCTGAAATCGTCCAGTTGTCAAACCAGAACCTGGAGCCAATTTTTTTCTTCTGCAGGGAACGCGGCGGATTATGAAGCAGCGCGACGTTCCCATAAAGCTGGCCGGATGGAGGAGTCAACTTCAGTGGAGGAGCCAGCGGTTTGTTGTCAACCGGATCGAACGCCTGCAAGGATAACGTCCCCTGTTTCTGTTGGTCGCTGACATTCCCTTTCAAAAGCAGGCGCACTCCGGAATCACTCCACTTGCAATCCAGTTTTTCGCGTTTGGGGCCCAGAAAAAGAACGCCATCAGCCTGTAAACCGCATTCGATTCTTCTTCCTCTCAAACAGCGAGCGCGGTAGTCATCAATTTCATCCTGAACCCCGATCGCAAACCCTGCCGCCCCATTCTTCTTTTCCGGGGTCATCAGGCCAACAGTTACTTCCATTTCAAATGAACCTGACCGGCGAGCAAGTTCGTACGTTAAAAGATGGATATTTCGGTTGGCCGCACCGCTGAGACATTCGATCCGTCCTGCTTTGACTCGCCAATCCTCCATCGGATTCGCCCAGAGTTCCTTTCCGAGCCAGACTTGATCCGCAGTCTGATCCCAATCAATCACCTTCCGGGCATCTGTTTCCCCTGCCGCAATCAGATGTGGCGAAAGAGCCTGCGATAAAAGAGATTGTATGAGCAACCCAAGAAAGAGGGAAAAAATCAACTTTCGTATGTAAGTGATCATTTTTAATCGGGATGGTGACAATCGGGATGATGCCTTGTTGTATCCCGAAACTGGAAAAGCCCCCGACGTCACCCGATCCGTTGCCGCTCCTTGCATCTGTTGTCACCTTTTTCTTTTGGATAGTATCTGTCTGGGTTGTATCTGCCGCGGTTCGGCTTGTCGTATCGGAATCCCCTTTGAACCGCGCAGGAACAGTCTCAGTGGGAATCTCCACTCCCCCCTTCCCTAATGTGGCGAACCGGATCAAAGATCGCAAGTATGAGCCCAGAAAACCAGAAAAGAACAAGATAGAGAAGATAGGCAATGTTTTCAGATTTTGCCAGTTTTGTGGCTGTTACCGGTCTAAACGGTTGGAATGGTTAAATCACGTGAGATGGAATTGATCTTCGCCGGAAGCCGTGGTCGATGATTGAACCTGAATGATGTTCCAATTGTAAGGTTTGTAGCAATTCGAATGATCATTCTTATTTTTAAGGTGAAACAAGTCACCAGTGACGGACCAAATTTCCTGTCAATAACTTGAAAAGAGATTTTCTGGCATTGCCAGGAGTGTAAGGAACAGATCATGTCTGGATTAAGAAAACTGTTACTTGGTGGAGCAGTTTGTTGTCTGATTGCTTCTTTAACGATCCCGCTCCCTTCCGGCAACGGGATTGACAGCCAATCGGATCTTCTGGCGGGAGTCGGCCCGAAATACCGTAAACCGTGGTTGAAAAAAAGATCCAGCTCGAAGAAGAAGGTGAAATCGTATCCCGTTCCTGACGAAAAACGGCAACCGAAGTATCAGCCAGAACCGGGTTCGATGCCCGAACTGGACTTGCTGACGCAGCCAGCTGAACCAGTCGAATCGCCAGCTCCGAAATCGGTGATGCAGGAATTACAGGAGCTTTACGAACAGAACGGGCAACAGGCTCCGGATATGACACAATATCATCCGCAGCCACGGCAGCAGCTAAGCGGGACAAAACCACACAAAAAGAGGAAGAATATCTTCAGCCGCTTCTATGAAAAACTGACCGGGAAATTCAAATCCCATCCAGCTTCAGAGGTGCCCCCCGCTTACGAACCGGAAGGCTTGCCCGACTGGGATCAATCGAATACTCCCTCGGCCGAGGAGATTGTTTCCTCACCTTCAATGCAGGAGTTGCCGGAACCGACTGAACCGGTCGATATCATTATTCCTCCCCAGCCGCAACCCAACTTTCTGCCGGGCCTGGATGTGAGCGATGTTGATGAGATCAAGCCCGCCATTACCGAGGGGGTTGATACTGTTGACGCCGACGATCCTTTCCCACTACCTCCACTGCCCAGCGAAGTTGGTGTTCCTGCTTCAACAGTCGAAACGAACAGGCCAGAACTTGCTCAGTCGCCAGATGATGCAGCGAATCGTGAAGAGACAGAAGAAAGTTCGTCCGATGTCTTTCTTCCGCTTCCGGGTGTCGATACAGAAAAAACAGTCTCTACTGAGCCGGATCAATCAATGGAAGTGGAACAGTTCAGTGAACCGGTCCAAAAGGCGACTCGGCGGGAATTGAACGAAGATTCTTCGGTTAACCTGGCCAACACGAATCTGAGTAGCCCGACGCATCAGGCCCAACCTGCCGATCAAACAGGCAAGCTGCCTCCCGCTCCTTCCGCAGTCGGGACATTCTCTGC
>JALTOP010000535.1:28893-30503 GCA_027000105.1 Planctomycetaceae bacterium
CCGGAAACAACGGTCATCACCAAAGTTCCCGCCACCTATCAGGGATGGAGGAGTCGCGATGGTCAACCATTACCACTTGAACCGAACACGTTCAACGCTCCCGTGGAAGCTCGACCTACGACACCACCCAGTCCGGCTATTGTTCACAAAGAAGCTGCCTCCGAGAAATATCGACGCATTGCAGAACGGGGCAATCGTACCGGATTCAAGGGGTTTTGTCCTGTTGTCCTCAGGGATAGTCTGGAACTGGTCGATGCCTCTCCCGCATTTCGCATCGAATATGAGGGAGCGATCTACTACTTCTCTTCAGCTGATGCGTTGGAAAAATTTCAGCAATCGCCGGTGCGATATGCTCCCGCCCGTGGGGGAATCGATTTGGTGAGATATGCCGCCGAGGGAGTCGAAGAATTGGGACGACTCGATTACGCCGTATGGTACCACGATCGTCTGTATCTATTCGCCACGCAGCAGGCAATGGAGCAATTCAAATCTGCCCCGGAGAATTATCTATTGGAAAACTGACCTTTGTCAAACAACAGAAATAAAGAAACGCTCCAGGAGCCACACGAAGCAAAAAGTGTGGCTCTTTTTTATTGGCGTTTTTTTATTGAAAGAGCCGAGTTCTGCCCCGGTCGCTGTGACAGACAATTCTGCTCCGGTAAAATACAATCAATGAGATCGATATCTGGAACGAAGCGACCTTTCCCCATGAAAATTCCGGAAAAATGACAAATTGCCAAGAGGAACAGACAAGCGGTCAGCCCACTCGTATCTTTCGTTTGGGCTGTTTTGCCTTGTCGTTGGTTGTATTAATCGTCATTTGTCTCTGGCCGCCAATTGATGGACTTTCTCCGGAAGGAAAGCGGCTGGCGGCAGTTGGGGTGATGATGGCGATTCTCTGGGCCACTCAAGCGCTCCCTTTGGCTGTCACGAGTCTGATCCCGCTTGTTGCCTTTCCTCTCCTGGCGATCCAGCCGGCTCATCTGGTCAGTAAAGCGTATATGAGTTCGGTCATCCTGCTATTTTTTGCCGGGTTTGCAATTGCGCTTGGTGTAGAGCGCTGGGGCCTGCATCGCCGCCTGGCTTTGCTCTGTCTGCTTGCAACAGGAACCGGCCCGAAGCGAATTATTCTCGGCTTCATGCTGGCAACCGCCCTGCTTTCGATGTGGATCAGCAACACCGCGGCTACTCTGTTGATGCTGCCGATTGCTTTGGCTGTCATCAATTCTCTCGCGCAACCGGAAGAACAGCAGAATCATCGCGAAAACAGCGTTGCCGTCGAACCGACAGACGTTTCCCACTTCGCCGCTGCCCTGTTATTGGGTATCGCCTATTCCGCAAGCATTGGCGGTTTGAGTACGTTGATCGGCACACCAACCAACGCCGTCTACGCGGGGTTCTGGTCGGAATCGGGAGCTTCGCCCGAGGAACTACAGCGCTATTCGGTCACTTCCGGCCAGTGGATTCTGATGTTTTTACCTGTTTCGGTTTCGCTTTTTCTCGCAACGTGGATTCTGGTCTGTCTGCCCATCTGGAAGGGAGTGAGTTTTAACGGTCAGGCAAGATCCATCATCGCCCAGCGATATCGGGCATTGGGCAAACTTCAGGGA
>JALTOP010000535.1:30513-30942 GCA_027000105.1 Planctomycetaceae bacterium
CGGTGGATGTTATTCATCTTTCTGCTTACCGCTCTGCTGTGGGTTTCACGGGCCAGTGTCGAAATCGGCAACCATGTCATTCCCGGCTGGGAAAGCGGCTTGACATCACTGATCCAATCATTCGACCCCACCTTCAATTACCGGGGGTTGCTGCACGATTCCACCGCCGGGCTGGCCATGGTGCTGTTGATGTTCCTGATCCCCGTGCGCAACAGGCAGACAGATCGTTTTGAATATCTCATCGACTGGGAAACAATCGAAAAGAAGACGCCTTGGGGCATTTTGCTCCTTTTTGGAGGCGGTTTTGCCATCGCGGGAGCCTGCACTTCGACCGGCCTGTCGGTCTGGATTGGCGAAACATTGGCAAAGAAAATTGAACCGATGGGAAATACGATGCAAATTTTTTCCGTCACTACGCTGGTGATTTAT
>JALTOP010000536.1 GCA_027000105.1 Planctomycetaceae bacterium
GCTTGCCATGAAACTTCCATTGATACCGGTTTCCTGTTTTTCATTAATGACGGCTCTCGTAGTATTTTGGGCGTCCCCTACCAATTTGCGGGCTGAGCAGCAATGGGTCGTCTACGAAGGAAAGACGGGGCCGGGATTGGGGCGTCATATCGTTTTGATCGCCGGAGATGAAGAATACCGTTCCGAAGAGGCGCTGCCGATGTTGGGGCAGATTCTCGCCAAACATCACGGCTTCAAATGTACGGTTCTGTTTTCGATCAACCCTGAAGACGGCACGATCGATCCGAACAATCAAACCAACATTCCCGGAATGCACCTGCTGCCCACTGCCGACCTGGTTGTCCTGTTCACCCGGTTCCGGGAACTGCCCGATAAGGATATGCGCTACTTCGATGAATATCTCAAATCGGGAAAACCGATCATCGGGTTGAGAACGGCTACACACGCCTTCAATTACACACGCAATAAAAACAGCCCGTATGCCAAATATAGTTTCAGGTATAACGGACAGGATTGGAAAGGCGGGTTCGGCAAGGAGGTTTTCGGGGAAACCTGGGTTTCACATCATGGGAGCCATCGGCACGAAAGTACGCGGGGCATCATCAATGAGAAACAATGGCGGCACCCGATTCTCAAGGGCGTGAAAGATCTTTGGGGACCGACCGATGTTTACGGAATCAACAAGCTGCCTGAAGATGCGAAAGTTCTTGTTTATGGACAGGTTCTTACTGGTATGAAGCCGGACGATCCTCCCGTGAAAGGGAAGAAAAATGATCCAATGATGCCGATCGCCTGGACGCGAAGTTATCCTGTTTCACCGGGAAGAACTTCACGCATTTTCTGTACCACGTTCTGTTCTTCGATCGATCTGAAATGCGAGGATTTGCGTCGATTACTCGTCAACGCCTGTTACTGGGCCGTCAAACTCGAACGAAAAATTCCCGGGAAGGCGAATGTCGATTTTGTCTCGCCCTACGAACCACGCTTCTACGGCAATAACAACTTCGTCAAAGGCGTCAAACCGAGCGATCTGGCCTGGAAAGAGTAATCCCTTTTCAGACCTTGAATGGAGGGGCTCTCGTGGTTCATGCTCCATTGCCGCGTTATGTTAACGCATTGATTTAACGCGATGATTTAACGCACCAACCAAAAATGAAGTGTTGAAGGTTGAGGATGAGGTAGTCCAACGGGTAGGGGACGCCGTCACGCAGCCTTTTCCATATACGTTCTCAAACGTAGTGTGGTTCGAGGTACTTTGCGGCTGCTTGTAATGCGATAAAGTAAAGCTTCTTTTATGTCTGAATTTTATGTCTGAATCTCTGTATCAATATGATGTGATCGTGGTCGGGGCGGGTCATGCGGGAACCGAGGCGGCGTTGGCGGCTGCGCGATTGGGAGCGAACACGGCGCTATTGACGATGAACTGCGACACCGTCGGGCAGATGAGTTGCAACCCGGCCATTGGTGGAGTCGCAAAGGGGCAGATTGTCCGGGAGATCGACGCACTAGGCGGCGAGATGGGCCGCGTCATTGATGAAACCGGCATCCAGTTTCGCATGCTCAACAGTTCCAAAGGCCCGGCGATGCACTCGCCTCGTGCCCAGGCGGATAAAAAAGCGTACCAGTTTCTGATGAAGTACCGGGTGGAAGATCAGGAGAATTTGACGCTCGTTCAGGAAGTGGTTGAGGAAATCCTCGTCGATGACGCTAAGGTGCAGGGAGTCCGCGTTCGTGGAAATGCGATCTATCGGGCGGAAGCCCTCATTTTGACGACCGGTACTTTCTTGCAGGCGGTCATGCACACCGGAGAAGCGAAGGCGAAAGGAGGACGAGCGGGGGAAGGAACAACCGCGACGATTTCCGATTCGCTGGTCAATCTCGGCTTCCAGCTTGAACGCTTCAAAACCGGCACGCCGGCTCGACTCAACGGACGTACGATCGATTTCAGCCAGCTTAAAGCGCAACCGGGCGATGAAAATCCGCAGCCGTTTTCTTTTCTGACGGACGAAATCAAACAGTCCCAACTCGATTGTTATTTGACCGACACCAACGAGAAGGTGCATGAGTTGATTCGAGAAAATTTGAGCCGGGCACCGATGTATTCCGGACAGATCAACTCGACCGGGCCAAGGTACTGTCCTTCCATTGAAGATAAAGTCGTTCGGTTTTCCCGGAAGCAGTCACATCAGATTTTTCTGGAACCGGAAGGACGGCTGACGCACGAATACTACTGCAACGGCATTTCTACCTCACTGCCCCGGGATGTGCAGGATAAAATGATC
>JALTOP010000537.1:0-866 GCA_027000105.1 Planctomycetaceae bacterium
GTCACGTACAACGTTGTGGCAGGAATTGTCGGCGGGATTGAAATGGAGTTTATTCACCCGGCACAGGATGAAGCCCTCTGATTGATGAAGCCTTCTGATCTGCACCGCTGGCACTTGCCAACGGTTTCTGTAAACGGGGCCAGCGTTGCAAGGATGACTTCCAGAGAGGGGGGCAGCGGTTCCCTGCCACATCCTGTGCTTTTGCTCCCTTCGAGTGTTCGCCTCAAGGGCTCAACTTACTTATACACCCGCACGTTTTCGTTCCAACATGATGCCATTTTGGAGCATAAACGTGCAAATGACCGGTTTTTGTCCAGATATGACACCTCTGGGGCTTTATATCTCTCTTTGATGCTGTGCGAGTTAAGCGTGACGAACATTTTTTTGAGATGAGCTATCATTCTCGCTGAGAGTTGCAAACAAATTGACGGAGAGACATTCGCAAAATACAGAACAAAAGCCGAAATAGTAAAACTGATGGAACAGCTCAAACAAACATTGAGACAAGAGCAGTATTTGTCCAAAACTTTCAAAGCATATCGCGCATGGGTCGAAACGTTTTTGCATTTCCACAAAGAGGTCACAGGTAGTTGGCGATCCCCCTGTGAGATAGTGTTGCAACAATTTTCTTTGTACTTTGCTGCACAATGTAGTAGAATGCAGGCATGGAAACTCATATCACGAATGAACAGAAACAGGCTCTTGAGCAAAATGATGGCATTGTTGAGGCCGACGATGTGATCTTGATGCGGGTTGATCTGTTCCGAGACATGCTGGGGTTCGCATCAGACGATGAACTTCGCGAGCAACTTAAAATCGGCTTCGATCGGGCGGAACGCGGGCAGGTTGTCGCTTGGGATCCTGAT
>JALTOP010000537.1:876-2270 GCA_027000105.1 Planctomycetaceae bacterium
CCCGGCTTGCGATGTTTTCCCGTGGGCAAATACATCGTCTTCTACACGATTGCAGATGATGAGCTTTTCATCTATCGAGTGCTTCACGGAGCACGTCGGTTGGAAGACCTGGTTTAATTTTTTCGATTGCCTCCGTTGCTGCCCTTTGAATTGCCTGCCTGCAGTCTCTGAGTTCCAGCCAGGTTGCACACAACGCCGTTATACCAATTCCGATACGGTTCCGATCAGCGTCCAGTGTCTGTCGCTCGTTTGACGCAGTTCGGTCTGTAATCCCGGGATGCCCTGTAGCAATTGTCGAACTTCTTCCAGTGTCAGGGCGGCTTCGAGTGATTGTCTGAGAAGTTGTTGCTGAGCCGCAGTTCCATCAGCCGCGTGTCGCATCACAAGTTGTTCGACTTCCTGCCTGTTTCCCGGGCGAAGCAGGTCTCGAAAGAAGAGCAGGCCGCCCGGTTTCAGTACGCGAACCGCTTCGTGAAAACAGTGAACAGGTTCCGTCAAATGATGGATCAGACTGTTGGAAATGATCGCGTCGAAGCAAATGTCTTCAAACGAAAGTTGGCAGGAATCCTCGAGTCGCGTTTCAATGCGATCCCCCATCCCCTGCTGTTCGATGCGCTGGCTCGCATAGGCGATCGTATTGGGCCCTTTGTCGATCGCCGTAACATGGCAGCGACTATCCTGCATAATCAGCAGTTGTGGAATTAACGCGGTTCCGGTTCCCAAGTCCAGAATTTCGGGAAAGTCCGTATTCCGGTACCGACTGTTATCTGAAACGCAGCGGAGAAAATCAGTCACGAACAAATGATTGACCTCATGATGATCCATCCGGTCGTATTCCAGAACTTTATCCGGTTCATCCATCAGTTCCGGTTCGAGAATTCTTGGAAGCGTGTGGGACATTGTTGTTCGGTTTCCTGAATGATAATTGAATGATGCCTGAATAATCGCGGTTATTTTTGGGAACCGTCTTCGGGCGAATCTGCGGGGCGGTTGTCGTCTCTGTTTATGATTCGTATTACTAACGGAAAGTTTACGAACGGCGAGAGAACTTTAACCGTTAGTAATACAGACGAAGTTTTCACGCCAGGCCGTAAAGACGCCGAGAGTTTTCCGCACTGGGCTCCCATATCAGCGAGAACGAATAGAACCGCTTTGTAATGTTCCCCTTACCTCTCTCTTTACCTTTTTCTTTCCTTTGCGGCTCTGCGTCTTTGCGAGAGATTTTTTTCTCGCAACAGTCAGATATTGCAACCGGGTAACTCACACCGCCTTTGGCGGTTGGTAACCGTTCACGGCCTGGACTGAGATTGATCTTGTCATGATTGCCTGAATCTGCGATATCAGCATCATGTCGATCAAGATTAACAAATCGTGGCTGAGCGAACAAACCGATG
>JALTOP010000538.1 GCA_027000105.1 Planctomycetaceae bacterium
ATTCCCGTCTCACTCAAGCAGGTCATGAAACGCAGTCGGGAAGAAGCGAAACGTTTCTCGCCCTGAAACCGCACCGGAACATCACAAAACCTGGCGGCGATTTCCGGAGTTGTTCTCCGCTCCCGAACAGCTATCCCATTTTCCCTCAATCACTATTCGTGCCTGGTCATTGCTGATGTTGCTACGCATTACTGCCCTTTTTTCTGATAAGGCCTGGGGAGGCATCCGACTTCGCCTGTCACTCTTTCCTCGCAGCAATAGCAGGGCCTGCAGTGCAGACCGCTTGCCGCCTTCCTTATATTGCTATAATTGTGATGTTATGCCTTTCAACCCGACCCGGAGAGCATCTACTGCCTCGCTACGGAATTGATCGGATAACCTTGGTGAATGAGGTGAGAGGGCCCGAATTGCCATCGCTCCCAGCGAGATTGTTCATCAAAACGCCCGCTTTGATTGACGCAATCTATCCACTGGTATATGCTGGGAAAAGAGTTGCATCACGTGGAAATTCTTCTCCTGTTGATTCGCGGCGACAAAGTATGAGCAAACGTCCTGTTGGTGTTACGATTTTCGCAGTCCTTCATCTCGTTGGTGGCGTGTTGTTGGTTGGCGTGTTGCTGTTTGGCCTGCCGATGCTTTTTGCAAACCTGGACCGCGTGACGCAAGTTCTCGATAAGATCGGTGTTCCACCAATACTGCTCGTTGCCAGTCTGCTGTTTCTTACCGGAATCTCGCTTGCCTCTGGTATTGGCCTGTGGCTTGGCACCCGCTGGGGTTGGTGGTGTACCACTTTCTTTTACGTCTACAGTATTACCAGAAACGCAAATGCGCTCCTGACGGTCTCGTTTTTTGCAGATGCGCTTGAAGGAGGCTCACGAGGTCCGGAGTATTACTACGCCAAGTTCGGCGGGCGTGTTATCATCCATTTCCTGTTTTTTCTATACTTTTTCAAAGCCAATGTTCTTGAGTACTTTGGCATGGAGAATCTGCACAAATGGAAGGCAGTTGGTATCCTCATTTTGATCACGGGTGCCATATTTGAATTCTCGACCATCATCGCGTCGCTGGCCGGGTAGTGGTTATGTCAGGTTGTGCCTGGCATTGATTCAAGGGAAATGGTTGAAGGTTTTATTTGTGAAGCAGGAGATTAACTGGACAGCGCCAGGTTCAGAGTCAATATTGAACTGACATGTTCATACAAAACATGTCGCGACAAATGAACAGATGGGCATCCCTGTTTTGATATTGAAGCGTAGCTTGTTTGCACCAAAAGAAAAACGGAAGAAATCAAAACAAACCTGGCTCTGTCCAGTCAGGCCGTGAGGTACGCTGTACGTACCACGACTGAAAAGTAATGAATACCATAATAGCTATATTGTTATGAATCGGGAATCACTGAAGGTGCACACAGCACACACTACCCGGCTTGATAACTTGTTCCGACTGTTCGCTCGTTGGTCAGATTGAGAATGATGGCGAAAGCGATCAGGACCGTCAGCAGATTGCTACCGCCGTAACTGAGTAACGGATGCGATATCCCTTTGGGGGGCAGTAGCGAAGTGACAACTGCGGTATTCACCACTGCCTGAAAAATGATTCCCACCAGCAGCGTTCCGGCCAGTGCAAAACATTCGCGATCGTGCTGGAGACGCAAAACCAGTCTCGTGCCACACCACAGCACGATGCCCCACAACAGAATCACGCTAAACATGCCAACCAGCCCCAGTTCTTCACCGATGACGGCAAACACGAAATCGGTATGAGATTCCGGCAGGAAGCTCAGTTTTTGCAATCCACGACCTGGTCCGGTTCCCCATAATCCGCCCGAACTCATCGTCAACAGTGATTGTTTTATCTGGTATTGCGCGTTCTCCCAGCTTCCCAATGAATCGAGATAGTTCTGAATGCGTGTCAGTTGATACGGCCGGTAGATCATCAACAGTCCCAGTGCAGGCAGTACCGATAGCCCGCCCAACAAAAACATGCGGACCGGCCAACCGGCTAAAAAAAGAAAACACGCTCCCATGCCGAACACGAGTAACGCTGTCCCCAAATCGGGCTGCATCGCGATCAGCAGGGGAGTCAGGATCAACGCGAACATCCCCAGGAATTGGGAGGCGTATGTTTTTTGTGTGATCTGCCTGCGTGACCACCAGGCGAGAAACAGCGGCAGGATCACCTTCATGAATTCGGAAGGCTGCAACGAGAACGGCCCGAAACGCAACCAGCGTCTGGCTCCGTTGATCTTGCTTCCAACACCCGGAATCAGCACCAGGCAAAGCAGAAGAATGAACCCTGCAAACAGCCAGGGAGCTGCCCGAAGCAGTCGTGTGCGTGGAAAATGCAACAGGGTACAGAATATGAGTGACGCACAAACCAGAAAGAGCAGGTGTCGAAACAGGAAGCCGGTTTGCAGTTGCATCGAGCGGGAGGCTCCGGTTGCGGAAAAGACCATGATCAACCCCAACCCGAGCAGTGCAATCATCGCCAGCAGCAATCCCTCACGATTGGTCGATGCTCCAAACTGCTCACGTCCTGCTGACATCGGTTGAACCTGATTTTCGAAAAGGAATGGAAGAGGGCTCGTTTATTCCACTTTCTTTTCCATCGGTCTTTTTTCAGTTCGGACACAGAAGAAGAGCATTCAAACGCGACAACCTGCCAGGAATCAAAACAGAATGGCGCAACGACCCTCACACAATCTCCGCACAAACCACACAGCAGTTACAATCCGAATCAGGGTCACGACTGAACAGGCTGACATTTCGTATTGAGCACCGGCGTTGCTGCCGCTTCTGCCTGAACGTAGTGGTTCTTTTTTGGAAGAAACGGTTTTTCGAAGAAATGCCACGATGCCAACCCGGCCGCAATCGTAAGTGTGATTGCAACAATCGCCCCAATGAATGGCATCGTCGTAAGAAGCCCCAGCGCGATCAGCGTTTGCAGAATCGGAAAGTGATAGATGTAGATGCCATAGGAGAGGTCGCCAAAGCGTCCCCAGTTCCCCAGATAGCGGAAATAGCCTCCGATGATAATCACCGTCATGGCCAAGGGGACGACACGCAACAGAAGCGGCACGTTCTCTTTACCGACTAGGTACGCCCCCAGCACTATCAACAGGCAACCTGGCAATAGCCGCGTTGCATAAGTTTCCAACCGTTCCCGATACATATAAAGCAGCGATCCGGTTATGAAAAAAGCGAACGGAATAAGATAACCGATATGAAACAGATAGATTTCGCGGGACGAAGCCCATTCCGTGTGCAGAATCAACAGATCCGCACATTGCACCGCGACAAGCACCGATGCCCAGCAGAGAAAATTGCCTAACCGCTTGCAGAAAAATATCCAGATTGGAATCAGCAGATAAAAAAGCACTTCCGAGCGAATCGACCACAAAGAACCGTTTAACGCCATGCTGGCAGGATTGTTTTCAAAAACACCGGGCAAATTCGGTTGATACGTATTCAAAAAGACGAGATTCCAAAACAGATACTTCCATGTATCTGCAGAACCGAGATAGTCCCCAATTTGATAGCGGGTCAGAATTGCGCCCAACAGAACGGAAAGCAGAATCACCGAAACATAAGCAGGCAGAATGCGACGGACACGTTTCCGGAAAAACGAACGCAGACCACTGGAGCGTACATAACTCAATGTGACCAGAAACCCGCTGATCGTAAAAAAACAGTAAACGCAGGATTCCGAATCGATGCTCAACCGCAATCCCAGAAAAGCGTGATGAAGTGTCAAGTCATACAAATGCCCCAGCACGACGCCGATCGCAAGCATCAAGCGAATGAGATCGAAATTGTTCTGTGCTGATTTCATCCCGGTTTTATCATTCCGCGTGGAGTCCGCTATTGCGGGCCGTTGAACGTGCAGTAAGCTCCGTTAGTCCGCAAAAGCAGACCCTGCAAGCATAGGTTGCGATCAATCAGACGAGTCGCCAATTGAACCAGAAGAGAAATACAAAGCGGGAGATTTCAGGCTTGAAATTGGAATAACCGGAACAACCGAACGGCTTTGCGATGACCTGATCCGCTGGTTACGCTCCAACCACCAGCAGCGGGGATTGTGCCTATAGCCGATCTGCTGGTAGTAGTCGTTCGCGTTCGGTGCAGTGACGAGAATCAGTTTACATTTTGGCCTCAATTGCTGCTGGGGCAAATTCTGTAAACGCTTCCCGATTCCCTGCTTCTGGTATTGTTCATCGACAGCCAAATCAGAAAGATAACAGGCAAAATGAAAGTCTGTCATACTGCGGGCCATGCCGACCAGTTTTTCTGAATCCCGGGCGGTAACAATCAAATTGCTATTATTGAGCATCCCCTCAATACATGCCCGATCAACAACCGGGCGGCGGTCTGTGAGTGTCGCCGCTCGCAATAAACCGATGAACTGGTCTGTCGTAATGGGAGCGTTAATTTTACAATCGACAGACATGCCAATTTCAGGCCCAGATCGGCTCTGTTTTATCAAGAAAAGCCTGTGCCCCTATTTGCAGTTCACCGGAATGTAAAGTCGCAAGAAAAGCATTCAATTCGTCGCTGAGTCCCAGTTCAAGTTGGCTGATGGTCTGTTCCGTTTTTCGGATCAGCCGTTTCGCTTCCCGCTGAGCGGTTGGGCCACGGGAGAGGAGCATTTCGACCTGTTGCGTGAGAAATCTGTTCCAATCTTCTTCTTTACACAGTTCATGAATGATGCCCAGTTTTTTGGCCTGTTTAGCGGAAAGCAACTCCCCGGCAAGTATCAGTCGGGTTGCGACCGCAGAGCCGAACATCAATGTGGAACGAATCGTGCCTCCCCAACAGGGAAGTAAACCGAGTGTTGTTTCAGGCAGGCCAATTTTCACATTCTTTTTCGCAAAACGATAATCACAAGCCAGCGACAATTCAAAACCGCCCCCCGCACACGCCCCGTTGATTGCAGCTATTGTAATAGCGGGCAGATTGGAAATTCGCGTCATCATTTTCTGCCCGTCCTGAATCAACTCTTTTGCCTGCCGTTCATCCAGATCCAGAAATTCATGAATATCCGCCCCCGCAATAAACGTCCGCCCGGTTCCCCGAAACAGAACGATGCGCAGATGAGCAAGTTTTTCCAAATCGTCCAGCACCGAATTCAAAGCCGACCGTGTTTCCGCACCAAGAATCTGAATTCCTTTTTCGCCGGAAAAGGTAACACGAGCCACTTCGCCATCAACATCAAGATGAACCTGCGTGGCAGGCGGTGATGAATTTCGCATGGGACTATTTTTCTCTTTCTTTTTCTGAATCAGTATCAATAAACAGGCCATCCTCAATACGATGGATGGTATCTTTACTGGTAACGTGTCGCTCGTCATGAGTGACGACGATGATGGTTGCGTTCTGTTCTTGCCCAAGTTCGCGGAGCAGGTTGAAAATCATGCGACCGGTGCTGCTGTCGAGTTCGCCTGTTGGTTCGTCCGCGAGAATCAATTGAGGCTGTTTGAGCAACGCCCGGGCAATCGCGACCCGTTGCTGTTCGCCGCCGGAAAGATGATTCGGTTTGTGTTCGAGACGATCTTTCAAACCGACCCGTTCCAATAGTTGCGCCGCTGTTTGTGTCAGATCCTGATCGATCCCCCGAGGCAAAAACGGAACAAGGACGTTATCGAGTGCAGAAAGGTTCGACATCAAATTGAAATTCTGGAAGATGAAGCCGACATCGTTCCTTCGATAGGCGTTACATTTCGCTTCGTCCCAGGAATCGATGGCGGTATCATCAATCAGAATTTTCCCCGAAGTCGGATGATCGAGAACCCCCAGCAAATAAAGCAGCGTACTCTTGCCACTACCCGAGGGGCCGAGAATAAAATTGAAAGACCCGGATGCAAATTCACAGGAAATCCCCCGCAGCACCTCCAGTTCGGTATCGCCCCGCTGATATTTTTTGTGAAGATTTTGAATTTGAATACGCATTGCCCGAGTTTAGCAGGCAGATGGGAGGATGAAAAGAAAATGTCATTTTGCATCCCCGACTTTCCCGGGTATCGCAGGCGAATATCGTCGTTGTGCGGTTGATTGGACAGATATTGCCTGTATCTGGTTGTTATCAGTGTTACTCGAAGTCCATGTTACCAGAAGTCTGTCATGTCGCACGGATTGAGCCGAGTCATGTTTCTGTTATGATTGATACTGCAGAGAGTTACCTGGCAATAAAGGTTTCAGTTGAAAGTCCAAGCCAATGCGTCTGTTCCGGTTGCTGATCTTGTCGGTTTTTTCTGTTGCAGGGAGTTTGCCACGGGTAGAAAGTGCAGAGCCGGTTCAGCCTCAGGAGCCGTGGTTCAAGCCTTATACGCAGTTGGATACCAGGGCCGATCATGTGCTCGGTTACTGGTCATTTGATGGGCAGGATCCGATTCAGGAAAGTGCCGGTCGGAAATACAAGACCAGGTTGGTCGGAGCCAAGATCAGTTCGCAAGGCAAGTTCGGAAACTGTCTGGAATCTTTTCCCGGTTATCCGAAATCTCCCGCGACGCCTCACCAATTATTGGTTCACGCTGTGAAAGAGCTTTCCTCTCCCACCGGTGCCCTCACCCTGGAAATGTGGATCAGGCCGAAAAAACTTCCCCGGGGGGAAAAGGGAACCACAGCCATGTTGCTGGATAAAAAGTATGTCGATCATACCGACTACCAATTGAAATTATGGCCGAAAGATCGTGACGGGAAGCGGCGACTGGAAGCGTTGCTCGGTTTCGGGCGTGAAACGGAATCCTGGAGTTCTGAGCCCTTCTTCATTGAAGCGGAAACCTGGCACCATGTCGCGTTCACGTATGATGCCAAGGGGACGGGAGCCTTTTTTGTCGATGGTTATTTACGGGGAACAGAAACAATACCCGGCAGAGGGAAAATCGTTGCGGGCAAAAAAACGCTTTCAATTGGCGATCGTCTTGGTGCCAATTACATGGGGTTCAATGGATGGATCGATCAGGTTCGCATTTCCAGCAGGACTCTTGAGTTCCGACCACTCATTTTTCAGTGGAAGACTGGACGTACTGCTTTTGTCCGCAAAGAGAAAGTCGCAACACTCGGCTGTGTGGTGCAATCTCTTTCCCGAAGCGTGCTCCCTCACGTTGAGATTGCCTGGTCGCTGGACGGAGTCGAGCAAAAACGGGTTCTTGTGAGCCAATTGAAACCGCGCGAGAAACGTGAAATCGTCTACCAATTCGATACGGCATTGCGACCGGATGCGTACCAGTTGCGGGCGAAGCTGGAGTTGAAAGGCGCTCGTACTGATGAACCCTCTTTCTTTTTAACGACCACCCGACAAATCAATCTGGTCAACCGCAAATTACGGGATCGTTTCCCGGTGGTGATGTGGGGAGCGAACCTGACCGAGATAGAGAGACTTAAGAAAATCGGCTTTACTCATGCGCTGGGTATCTCTGTGGATAACGAAGCAATTCTCCAGGCGGGCAGACCGATTCCGGGGCTTCCACGTGAACGATTGGAGCAGATTTATCCACTGCTGGATGAAGCGCTTGTTCAAGGGGTCTATTTCGCATCGAATCTTCATCCCGGTGCCTACGCCGCGAAGAAAGAAGAATGGCTGCGCATCGGCCTTGATGGCAAGCCGCTTTCCGGTCGTTATCGCAATATCAATGGTTTGATTCCTGAAACACAGCGATTCTGCTTCAATGTGGGCAAATCGACATCCCAGACCTTTGGCGAGTACCCGGCTTTCGAAGCCGCGTTGGTTCAGTCGGAAATTCGTGATCATGCAGCCCCCAGCTTCAGCAGGTACGATTACGAAGCCTTCCGTAAGGCAACCGGGTTGACGATTCCCGTTGCATCCGCTGCCGCCAATGCAAAAGCAGTAGAGTTGGATCTGGCACAACAGCAGACGATTCCTGCAGGAGCTGTTTCGCCTCATGGTGTGAAATACACGAAATTGAAAAACTTTCCGAAAAACCGTGTCATTCCCGATGATCATCCGATCTACGTCTATTACCGCTGGTATTGGAAAGAAGGAGATGGCTGGAACGGCCTGAATACGCAGATTGTCAAAGGCTTGAAGGAAGGCCTACCTGAACAGAGACGCGATGATTTCTGGACATGGAACGATCCCGCCGTGCGAGTGGCTTCGGTTTATGGTTCGGGGGGTGATGTCGACTATATTTCGCAGTGGTCGTACTGTTATCCGGAACCGATTCGTATTGGAATTGCGACCGATGAACTGCTCGCCATGGCGAAAGGTGCCAGCAAAAAACAGGGAGTGATGAAAATGACGCAGATTATCTGCTATCGCGACCAGATCGCCCCCTATCCCGAGACATATCGAAAACGGAAAAAGACGCCTCCCGAATATGTGGCTCGTTGGGAACGCGAGGAGCCGGATGCCGCCTTCCCGACATTGCCTCCCATGATGCTGCGAGAAGCGTTCTGGACCAAATTTTCCCGACCGATCAAAGGAATCATGTATCACGGTTGGCAATCGCTGGTGCCGATGGAAACCAAAAGTGCCTACCGCTACACGCATCCGGAAACCCGGAACGAATTGAAACGAATCATCAGTGAAGTCGTCGAACCACTCGGCCCGACAATGTTGCACGTTCTCGGCATCCAAAGCGATATCGCCTATCTGGAAAGTTTCGCTTCCCAAATCTTCGCAGGACGTGGCACATGGGGCTGGGGACATCATTGGGGAGGGGATGCCTATCTGGCAACCATGTACGCGGGGCTGCAACCGGAAATGATCTACGATGAAACAGTCATGCAACAGGGACTCGACCGCTACAAGGTTCTTTTTGCAATCGACTGCGATGTGCTGACAGAATCGGTTGCCCGGGCGATTCAACAGTTTCAACAACGGGGCGGCATTGTCGTCGGCGATGATCATACTTGTCCCGCCATCAAACCTGATATCATCCTGACAAGCTTTCAACGAACCAAAGATGCCCGGAAAGATAAGCGGGAACTTCAAAAAATTGCGATGCAAATCCGTAACAGTCTGCGGGCAAAGTACACGCGGTACTATGACAGTTCAAACCCGAATGTCATCCCCTATCGCAGAAGTTACAAAAAGGCGGACTACCTTTTCGCGATTAACGACAACCGTGAATATGGCAACTACATCGGGCATCATCAACTCGCGATGGAAAACGGTCTCCCTTCGCAAACGATGTTGAAACTTGCACGAAAAGACCGAACGTATCTTTACGATCTGGTGAATCATCGCCAGGTGAATGTGAAGAGAAACGTTGAAGGTTTGACGATTCCGTTTGAACTGCAACCGTGTGACGGAGCGATTCTGCTGGCGATTCCCCAATCGATTGATCGGGTCAGCATCACCGGCGAAACGTCCCTCTCCCGTGAAGAAAATACGTCAGTTACGGTCGAAGTACAGGATTTATATCGGAAACCGGTTGAAGCAGTCATTCCGCTGGAATTGAAAATAACCGATGCCAGCGGTCGAATTGCCGAGTTCAGTGGATACTACGCCGCGGTTGATGGTAGACTGAAAGTCGAACTCGACATCGCAAAAAATGATCCTCCCGGCGTCTGGACGATTGAAGCCAGAGAACTGGCTTCCGGAAAAACGGCAGTCCATTACTTACGGGTGAAGTAGTAAGGCCGTGTTCACAGGATAAAACTTCCGCATAACTTTCTTATAACAGATGAAAAACAGCAGGATATACAGCATGAAAACCTCCTTCAGATTTTCGGTATTCGCTTTTCGCATTTTTGCCCTGTCACTCTGTTTCTTTATCCCGGCAACGCTTTCTGCCCGGGATCGTTGGACGGAAAAGCAGGCGAACGATTGGTACGCCAAACAGCCCTGGCTGGTTGGATGCAACTTTTCGCCCAGTACGGCGATCAACCAGCTTGAAATGTGGCAGAAAGAAACGTTCGATCCGGAAACGATCGATCGTGAACTCGGTTGGGCTGAGCAAATCGGTTTCAACAGCGTGCGGGTCTTTCTGCATAACCTGTTGTGGGATCAGGATCGTGACGGTTTTCTGGAACGGTTTGAGCAATTTCTGGAAATAGCAGATAAGCATGGTATCGGTGTGATGGTTGTTCCTCTCGATGGTGTGTGGGATCCACATCCGAAACTCGGCAAGCAGCGGGAACCTCGTCCACACGTTCATAATTCCGGTTGGGTTCAGGCACCGGGAGCGGAAATTCTCGGTGATCCCGACCGGCACGATGAACTGCGTCCCTATATCGTCGGACTGATCAGTCGGTATCGCAATGATAGACGGATTCAGGTATGGGATCTGTTTAACGAGGCTGACAATCCCGTTTCCCGCTCATACGGGGCAGAAGGAACCAGGGAAGAAATCCCAAACAAGGCAGAGATGGCGACCATGCTGATGAAGAAACTGTTTCGTTGGGCCAGAGAAGCCAACCCCTCCCAGCCATTGACGATCGGCATCTGGCGCGGCGATACATCCAGCCACAAGGTACTTTCCGAATACAACCGCATTGCGATCGAACAATCCGATGTCATCAGCTTTCACGATTACGCCAACCTGGATCTGGTCAAACGCCGCGTTAATGAGCTGAAACGGTACAACCGCCCGCTGCTCTGTACCGAATACATGGCTCGACCGGCTGGCAGCCGTTTCGATCCGATTCTGGGATATTTCAAAAAGGAGAAAATTGCCGCCTATAACTGGGGGTTCGTGGCCGGTAAAACGCAGACCAACTATCCCTGGGACAGCTGGGATCGGAAATATACGGCAGAGCCGAAGGTCTGGTTTCACGAAATCTTCCGCAAAGACGGTACGCCGTACATCCCGGAAGAAGTGGAATACATCAAAAGCCTGACCGGTAAAAAATGAAGCCGGTCTCTGCAATCGCACCCCACGTATTCTGGCAGAGGCGCTCTACCAGGAATTGTTACGGTGATTCAGTGATTGAAAGTTGCTCAGGGCGAGCAATCCAAACAGGATCGCGGGGTAGCGTTCATCATGTTGCAGGAAATAGATCGCCATTATAATTCCAACTGCGATGCTGATCTTTATCGCCAGCGTTTCACCATCGTGTCTGCGGAATGAAAGCAAAGTATCTCGACAGACCTGACCACCATCCAGAGGCAACACGGGAAGAAGATTCACCAGCCCCCAGTACAGATTGATATGAAACAGGAAACTGAACAGCGCAATCAGCCCGCGGGATAATTCAACTTCGTTTGTGTAAAGAAGCTCGAAGATTCCCCAGACGATCGCGTACAGGGTAAAGCCGGCGAACGGGCCTGCCAGGGAGATCGCAATCGATTTTCCCAGCGTGTGCCTGTGTCCGGGGATGAAACTGGCGTATCCCCCAAATTGGTGCAGCACGATATGAGGCGAATAGCCGAACGCTCTGGCCATCATCGCGTGTCCCATTTCGTGAACCAGGATCGAAAAGAAAACCGCGATGACCCACAAAACGATCAGCGACGCTTCCCCCAAACCCCAGCCAAAGATAACCGAGACCAGCCAGAAAAACGGGGTCACTCTGACAGGAACACCAAGCAGCGAAAATTCGATATCAAATTGGGTGGGCTGAATTTGTCCGAACATGACTGAATGGCTATTCGTTTCCGGAAGTCTGTAGTGTATCGTACATTGTGATACTAGCGGTAAAAGTTAGCGAACGGCTCGCAAATTTTAGAAAAATATCAGTTTGGTTACAGCTATCAGAATGAACCAGCCGCGCTGGGATACAGCGGGTTATCGGTTGAAATAACCACTATCGCTGTTGTGTTGTCTGATAACGTCCCCGACTGTTTCCACTGTTTGGATTTTTACGCTTCATCCGTTACGCAACCGAGGGAGGCGGATTTGACGGTCATAATGTAGCGATGCAGTGTTCCCTTGTTGTATCGATACGGTGGCATCGTCCAGGCCGCTTTTCTTTTGGCCAGTTCTTCCGCAGAAACCGCAACGTAAATTCGATTTTCGTTGGAATCGATCGTGATTTCATCGCCATCCTGTACCAGCGCGATCGGGCCACCTTCCTGAGCTTCAGGGGTAACATGTCCGACAATAAACCCGTGGGACGCACCGGAAAACCGGCCATCGGTAATGAGCGCGACATGCTTGCCGAGTCCCACACCGACCAACGCAGCGGTTGGAGAAAGCATTTCCGGCATGCCCGGCCCGCCTTTGGGGCCTTCATAACGGATGACGACCACTTCCCCCTTTTTGATTTTGTTCTGCTCAACCGCTTCGATCATTGCTTCTTCACAATCAAAAACATGAGCCGGGCCGGTGAACTTGGTTCCTTCTTTGCCGGTGATTTTTGCGACCGCGCCATCCGGAGCGAGATTCCCTTTCAGAATTTGCAGATGTCCGGTTGTTTTGATCGGGTTGGAGAGCGGATAAACGACGTCCTGACCGGCTTCGAAATCATCCACATTTTTCAGGTTTTCTGCGATTGTTTTTCCGGTAACGGTGATGCAGTCACCGTGCAGATAGCCTTCTTCAAGCAGATATTTCATTGCCGCAGGAGTTCCACCGACTTTGTGTAAATCGACCATGGAATACTTGCCACTGGGACGCATATCAGCCAGAAGTGGCGTCTTGTCGCTGATGCGTTGAAAGTCATCCAAACCGAGCGGAACATCGACCGACCGGGCGACGGCGATCAAATGCAGCACACCGTTTGTTGAACCGCCCAACGCGATGATCATCGTAATCGCATTTTCAAACGCCTGCTTTGTCATGATGTCGCGTGGTTTGAGATCGAGCTTCAACAGGTTGTAAATGGAATCGCCAACCGTCTGGCACTCCTTCAGTTTCTTTTCGTCTTCAGCCGGGGTGGATGAACTGTAAGGCAGCGACATGCCCAGGGCTTCCATCGCGATCGACATCGTATTGGCGGTAAACATTCCGCCGCACGCACCTGCCCCCGGGCAACTTTTACGGATGATATCCTTGCGCTGCTCATCCGTAATGTGCCCGGCCAGGTATTCGCCGTAAACTTCGTTCGCCGTGTTGATATCAACCATTTTCCCTTCACAGGAACCGGGTTGAATGGTGCCACCGTAAATCATTAGAGCGGGCCGATTCAAACGTCCTGCGGCGATCAGGCAACCGGGCATGTTTTTATCACAACCGGGTAGCGCCACGAGCGCGTCGTACCACAGAGCGGACATCGCCGTTTCGATAGAGTCTGCAATCAAATCGCGTGATTGCAAGGAAAACGACATCCCTTCGGTTCCCATCGAAATCCCGTCGCTGACGCCAATCGTATTGAACCGCATTCCAACCAGATTGCTTTGCTGAACCGACTCGCGAACCGCCGCAGCGAGTTTATCCAGGTGCATATTGCACGGGTTGCCGTCATACCACAGACTGGCGATTCCGACCTGCGGCTTGTTCATATCTTCGTCACTAAGGCCGGTCGCATAAAGCATCGCCTGTGAAACACCCTGCTTGCGGGGCTGTGTGATTCGACTGCTGTACTTGTTCAATGATTCCGCTGATGTTTCGTTCTCGCCTGTCATATTTTCATGCCAATAAATTGAAAGAGTGATAAAAGTGGAAGTTCATCTGCAATAATGCTCCGATACAGGGGACGACATCATAGGGAATAGCAGGAAAACTTGCCACAAGAACACCTTTACGTATGAACGCATTCTGTTTCTTTCGCCTTATTCAACACGGGGACGGCGTCGTTTTCGCTTTCCCGTTCCCTTGCGGGATTTCTTTTTCGGTCGCCTTGTCATACTCATTCCGAGGGCTTCCAGCAGAAACTTTCCGCCGAAAAAGAAACCAACGATGATAATAAACCCGATAAACCCGATTTTTTTCATCGTTCGACGATCAACTTCCTGCCCGCCCAACGAACTCCCGACAATGATGGCGAAAACCACGACCAGGCCAACAGTTGCAATGAAGAGCAGACAACCCGGCAGGCTTACCTTGGTTAGATCCATTTCGTAGATCGACGTTGGTTCATGGGGGGCTTCCTGAGTCGCTCTTTTCCGCTTCCTTTTCTTTTTTCCTTGACCGTTGGATAAGACTCGATCATAAGGAAAAAACAGGAGGATGGTGGCAACTCCACAAAGTAGCCCCATGATTGTCATAAAAGAAGCAAAACCGACATTGGGTATTCGCCCAATTAACAGGAAGACCAAACTGCAAAATGCCGTAGTCAGGCCAAGCATCACACGTGCAATAGGACTCATCACCACTCCTCACATGATAAACAGAAACAACACGTGCGCTGCCAAAGTAGCCGCAGAGTGCGTCGAGACGTACCTTTAACAGGCATGCCTCATTTGTGTGTTACAACGCATTCCACGAAAAATGATCGTTCCGATGAAGAAAAACTCCTGCCATTTTTACGCAACACTTCAGTACCTCCCACTCACGCTGTCCGAAACAGACGCACAGGCGTTCAACGAGATCATACAGAATTCAAAACAGTCATGCTACAGCCTCGCCGGACTGTTTCTGTTGCATTACAATGCTTGTTGTGATGCAGCGCTTGCCGGGACGGAGTGAATCCTGCGATTGAAGCAAGTGATTAACGACAAGAATGCCCCTTACTCGATTCGTTACAACGCCCCGTACTTTTCTGTCCTGTCGTTCTGGCAAATCAAATTAACCACCAAGGCACAGGGAACACAGAGGAAGTTTTCACGCCAAGTCGCCAGGAGTCTTCATATTGGATTCCCGAACGAGGGTAATTCAAAAGCCAGATTCGGAAACGGTAGTGTCATGGACGGAATAGGCACGTCCAGAAATAACCGGTGGTATGATAATACCGGCGGGCTGGCGTTCTGCCGCTTTCATTTTACGCGATTATTGCGATTGAGCGAGCGTGCTGTTCCTTTGCCTTGCGACGCTGTTTGATTTACCCGCGATTTAATCAGTCAGTGTTCCCTTGGAAGATGGCACACCGCTTTGCCGTGGGTCATTTGTCAGGGCTGTTCTGAGTGCACGAGCTGTTGCTTTGAAAATCGCTTCGGAAATATGATGGCTGTTACTTCCATGGTGGAGCAGAACGTGCAGATTCATCAACACGTTGGAGGCAAACGCCCGCCAGAACTCTGCTACCAGTTCGGTATCAAACTGCCCGATTTTTTCGGTCGGGAATTCGAAGCGATCTTCGAACCAGTATCGACCGCTCAAATCGAGCGCCACGGTCACAAGGGTTTCATCCATTGGCAGCGTCATCGAACCGTAACGGGTGATGCCCTGTTTATCGCCCATTGCCTGGTGAATCGCTTTCCCCAGGCAGATACCGATATCTTCAACGGTGTGATGCTGATCGACTTCGAGATCTCCTTTTGCGTCAACGGAGAGATCAAAAAAGCCGTGTTTGGCGAACAATGTCAGCATGTGATCCAGAAAACCGACACCGGTGCTGATATCCGTTTTCCCGGAACCGTCCAGATCGATTGTCAGCCTGATCTCTGTTTCTGTGGTTTTTCGTTCAATTGTGGCCGTACGAGCCATTTGTTTTCTCCGACTGTCTCAGGAGTGGAAAGTTGCCGTCAGATAGCTTCGATGATTTGATAAAGATTGTAAAGTGTTTGCCGGCGATATCTCTTTCCTGGCTCGGTGGAGGATACCGATTTTACCCGTCGTAAGGAATGATTCGTCACGAGAGAACGCTGGATGTACCTCGATCAGCCCATCACCGCTGGTCTGTTCTGACCGCCGTAATCAAAACGAGACTTTCAAAAGTTTTCGCACCGTTCGAAAATTTAACCGTTAGTGGTACAATGTGGAGTGAAATGTGGGGCGAAATCGACCTGTCTGTATTCCGGGATGTGGTTCAAAAATGGTCGCCAGAGTTCCCTCAGCTTCGGTTTAATGATAGATTCATGGTTGCCGACTCCATTCAGAGACGGTCATCAATTCCAATTCGATTTCCTTTCCGGCAGGATTGTCATGAGAAACCTGATTTTTCTTTTCAGTTTGTCTCTGTCGTGGAGTGTTCCGTTTTGTGGTCCGGTCCAGGCCGGGAAGTTGAACCTGCAGTTGCGATATCGCAAGCCGACCTCCGAAAATTCGAATCGCTATCATCGACTGATTCGGCATGAGGCATGGGCACCGGCGGAGACAGCCATTATCGTTTGCGATGTTTGGGACTATCATCACTGTCTCAATGCCGTTCGGCGGCTGAATGAGTTTGTCCCGCGATTGAATCAGGTTCTTGTTCAGGCCCGCAATCAGGGTGTCACCATCATTCATGCTCCGAGTGATTGCATGCCGGCGTATGAAAATCACCCTGCCCGAATCCGGGCAAAACAGATAGCCCCTGCGAAATCAATCCCTGAAGATATCCGATCTTGGTGCTCCCGCATTCCCGCAGAAGAAGCGGGAGTTTATCCGATTGACCAATCCGACGGGGGCAAGGATGACGACCCGATGGAACATGCCGCCTGGGCTGCCAGGTTGAAAGCGATGGGACGCAATCCCGGGCTCCCCTGGAAGAAGCAGAACGCCCTTATCCAGATTGATTCAAAGAAGGATTTCATTTCCGACAAAGGGGATGAAGTCTGGTCGATTCTGGAAGCGAAGGGGATCAAGAATGTGATTTTGACCGGCGTGCATGTCAACATGTGCGTTCTGGGGCGGCCGTTTGGTTTGAGACAAATGGTGCGAAACGGAAAAAATGCAGTTTTAATGCGGGACATGACCGACGCGATGTACAATCCGTCCCGTTGGCCCTATGTCAATCATTACACCGGCAATGATTTGATCATTGCCCATATCGAGAAATATATCTGTCCGACGATCACCAGCGATCAGATTCTGGGGGGAAAGCCATTTCGTTTCAGTCGTGATCATCGAAAACGGCTGGTCATGGTCATTGCGGAGGATGAATATCAGACAAACAGGACACTCCCGCAATTTGCGGCTGATAAATTGGGGCACGATTTCAAGGTCATTTATGCCTGGGGAGACGACCAGGAAAGAAATCGCATTGTTGGTTTGGACGCATTGAAGCAGGCTGATATGGCGTTAATCTCCGTTCGAAGGCGGGTTCTACCTCCGCGAGAAATGAAGCTGATTCGCCAATTTGAAGCGTCAGGCAAGCCGATGGTCGGGATCAGGACGGCTTCTCACGCTTTCAGCTTGCGAAAAAAGGAACCGCCCGCAGGCTATCTCGATTGGCCGGAGTTTGATCACAAAGTCTGGGGTGGGAATTACCACAACCATCATGGCAACAAGCTGTTATCGACGATTACCGTTGCCCCCGGGGTCATGCACCCGATCTTGAAAGGCATTCCAGCGGAAACGAGTTTCATCCAGCATGGTTCCCTTTACATGACTTCCCCTCTGCTGCCCGGTGCAACTGCGCTGATGTTTGGGAAAATTGAAGGGAAACAACCAGAACCAGTTCTCTGGACTTTCGTCCGCGAGAACGGCGGACGTTCCTTTTATTCTTCCATCGGTCATATCGACGATTTCAAAAACCCAATCTTTGTCCGTGCTTTTCTGCAGGGAATCCTCTGGGCTGCCGAACTGGATGGAGATTCCGGCTCCAGTCGGGTTCAGAGTGACCATTGGTCGCTGATCGAACTTCCGTGTGCTCCCATTTCCAATGAAACCGTGTGGAGTCGTTGCGTTGTCCGATTGCCTGCCTGCTGGGATCGGAATTTGACCCTGGAGATCGAACCGGGAATAACGGTGTGGTGGGATGGAAAAGAAATTAAAGACCATGAAATCCCGGCTGAGTGGATCAAGCCGATGGAGTACCACTTGCTGGTGGTTCGCAATACAGGGGGGCTGAAGCGGGTGCCGTCTCTTATTGCGGGAGAGAAACGACTCGTTTTGAAAGGGCATTGGCAAATTTATGTTGGGAGCGATAATGATTCGTACGAAAACATGCCCCTTCCTGCAAAATTCGGAGCCCCGCCGGACATCCTGTTCGAACCCGAAAGTTGATCTTCCATGAACTCAAGAAAAAGTATAACCCGGAATCGCATTCAGACCGCTTTGCAAGAAACCGTGTCTCAGGCTACAGAGGCCTATGCAGCTACTGCAGTTCGGCGGCAGCAATTTTCTGCAATATACTGCGGCATACTGTCCCAGTTACCGGTTTTTCTCTTTCGTTGGTTCGATATTCACGATATAGATAGCCGAAAAGGACATCAAGAGGGAGATATCCTTTTTGTTTTAATGGTAAACAAATAAATAAGCGAGGGATTCAGTCATGACATCAGAGGCTGAAAAAGCCGAGAGCTGCCCTGTCGACGGGAACCGCTCTGACGGAAAGGATCGGCGATCGTTTATAGCCCGGTTTTCCAGTTTATGGATGGGCTTGGGGCTGGTTTCCGGTTACGGATATTTTGCCTCGATTATTCTGCGATTTCTGTATCCATCCCGTCAGACGAACGCCAAGGACAAGAGCTGGCAGTTTGTGACCGACTTGGGGTCTATTAAACAGGGAGATTCACTGACGTTTATTTCGCCCGCAGGAGAAAAAGCGGTGATAACGCGGATGAACATGAAGGGGGATGCGAGTGATTTCATCGCCCTTTCCAGTGTTTGTCCTCATTTGGGCTGTCAGGTGCATTGGGAAGCGAACAAGAATCGCTACTTCTGTCCGTGTCATGGGGGAGCGTTTGACCCGAGCGGCAAGGCGACGGCCGGGCCTCCCAAAGCAGCCGGTCAGTCGTTGCCCAGGTTTACATTAAAGGTTGAGAATAATCTGTTATACATCCGCGCCAAAACGAAATCGCTTGTCTGATTCGTCACTTTCAACGGCAACTTTGTTTTTATTGTTGACGGTTTGGCAGGCAGCTTGGCGGCTCTCTGAAGAGGGTAAAACCAGCAGAGTAAAACGGCGACAGGTACGAACGAGGATACGACAATCATGGGAGTCATCGGCAACTGGTTCAAAGAGCGGTTACCTGTTTCCGGCGTTGAGCTGGCAGAGTTGACCAACGAGCCTGTCCCCAATCACATGCGGCGTTGGTGGTGGTGCCTGGGAGGGACGCCGGCGTACTTGTTTGTCGTCCAGATTGTAACTGGAATTCTGTTGGCGATGTACTATCAGCCGGCTCCAGAAACGGCATTTGAATCGGTCGAACGCATTACCAACGAAGTCAACTTTGGTTGGTATATCCGCAGTGTTCATAAATGGGCAGCCACATTGATGATCGCAGCGGTGGTACTGCATCAGATGCGAGTCTATTTCACAGCCGCTTACCGAAAGCCACGTGAGATTAACTGGATGATCGGGATGTGCCTGCTACTGTGCACGCTGCTTCTCGGTTTTACCGGTTACAGTCTTGTGTTTGAACAACTCAGTTATTGGGGGGTGACGGTGGCATCCAACATTTGTGATACCGTCCCGGTCGTTGGTGGGACGATCAAACAGATGCTGCTCGGCGGAGAATCCTATAACGAAAACACCATTTCGCGGTTTTTCATCCTGCATGCGGCTGTTCTGCCGACGCTGATGGTCATGCTCATCGCCTTGCATATCGCGATCCTGCGTTTGCAGGGAATTTCTGAATTACAATTTGAAGATGAACCGGAAGAAGGGCCGAAGCATTTCGATTTCTTCCCCGACCATCTCTACACGGAACTGATAGTCGGGCTTGTCCTGATGATTCTCCTCTCGACCCTGGCCACGCTGTACCCGGCTGGAATCGGAACGCATGCCGACCCGCTGACAACGCCGGAACATATCAAGCCGGAGTGGTTTTTCTATCCGTCGTTCCTGTGGCTCAAATGGTTCCCGGGGACAGTAGCTGTTCTAAGTTCCGGCTTTATCGTGTTTGTAATGTTTATCTGGCCGTTTATCGATGCGATGATTGTCAAAGCGACAAAATATAAGGATTTCTACGTGTGGGTTGGAATTGCGGGCGTCCTGATGCTCGTGGGAATGACCCTTTGGGAGGCTCTGCATTAGCCAGAGAGTTGGAAGAGAAATAATTGCCCAGCAGTGAAGGCAATCACAGGGTTCATTTTGAAAGTGCAAATTTAAGAAGAGCGAATCATGAAACTTCAAACGAAGCGAATTGTCATTGGCGTACTGGGAATCATTTTTCTGGCCTCTCTGGTGCTGGTTCAGGCGCTCGAGGTGATCAAGAAGAAGGAGGAAGCGGGCTTGGCCGTGACGCCTGTCTCGGTTCCGGTCAGTTCGCAGGGGTGTGTCAATTGTCACGGGCAGGCATTGCGAACCCCCGGCATTGTCGATCACTGGAAAGGAAGCACCCACGCTGTGAAAGGGGTGGGTTGTGTTGATTGCCATAAGGCAGATAAACAGGATGCCGATGCGTTCATGCACGAAGGAGTTCTGATTGCAACGGTTGTCACACCGAAAGACTGTGCTCGCTGTCACAAGAAAGAAGCGGAAGAATTCCAGCACTCGCACCACGCAAAAGCGGGAAACATTCTGGCTTCGCTCGATAACTTCCTGGCCGAAAAGGTGGAAGGCTACCGCGACGACGAGGGAGGAATCAACTTCTTCAATCCCCATTCTCCAACACCCGGTCGTCCCGAGATCATCAAAGTGAACGGTTCTGCCAGTGCGTTTGTCGGTTGCCGTCAGTGTCATGGCAGTAAAGTCGGTTTGATGGGCAAAGATGGCAGCAAGATTACTTTTGAAGAGTTGAAACCGGACGAAAATGGTCGGCCAACCGCCAGGGAGGTTGTCGCCAACATCAAGAAAGATAAAGACGGCAGACCGGTTCTTCATCCAGAGACCTGGCCGAATACGGGAATCGGGCGGTTGAACCTGGATGGCTCGCGCGGATCCTGCTCGGCTTGCCATTCCCGTCACGATTTCTCACCACGGCGAGCCCGTCAACCGGAAAACTGTGGCAAATGTCACATGGGACCGGATCATCCACAAAAGGAAATTTTCGAGGAATCGAAACATGGTGTCGCCTATCGAGACTTGAAGGAACACCTGAACCTGGACGCTGAAAGCTGGGTTCTTGGCAAGGACTACACACAGGCACCAACATGTGCGACCTGCCATATGTCAGGTAACAGCCGAAACGGCGGTGCGATCACACATGATCCCGGAACCCGACTTTCCTGGACAAACCGTCCGCCCGTCAGTCTGGTAATGGATACAACAAAGGATCACAAAGTGGTGAAGACAACCGATCCTGCGGAACGGGAAAAACTGACTTACTCCACCGCAATGGAAAAAAGAGGCAAAATGAAAGATGTCTGTGCCCATTGCCATACGCCGGATTACATCAACAGCTTCTACAGTCAGTACGACGATTTCGTTGTCCTGTTCAACGAGAAGTTTGCCAAACCGGGCAAAGCAATTATGGGAGAACTGAAAAAACAGGGACTGATCACCAAAATCCCGTTCGATGAAAAAATCGAATACACCTGGTTCTACCTCTGGCACCATGAAGGTCGCCGGGCAAGACACGGGGCATCGATGATGGCTCCCGACTACGCCCACTGGCACGGCATGTATGAGGTCTCCGAACACTTCTACATGGAACTGATACCGGAAGCACGAGAGATCATCGAACAGGCCCGCAAGCAGGGCAAAACGAAGCAGGCGGACGCGGTCGAGAAAGTGATCGACGAAATCCTGTCTCGCAAGGAACACCAGTGGAGCCCTAAATTTCTCGATAAAGGGAAAGGCGAGAAACACGCCTCAGCCGCAGGAGTAACACCTCCCAAAGCACCTGAAAAAGAAAAACCGGCGCCGAAAAAGGAATCGGCTCCCAAATAGTTTTCCGAACCGTATCACGAAGTCAGAGCAGGCAGAAGATTACCTTTCTTTTGCCTGCTTTTTTGTTTTACAGCTTCCCTTTTTGTGACGCTGCCGCTGTGGTAACACTTCGGAACAGTAAAACAACCGGTCGGGATAGATGCTGTCCCCCCATCGAGGGGAGCAAAAGCGAACAGCATTGCAAAACATCCTCTCCAAAATATTCGGAGATCCAAACGGAAAGGCAACCCTGTCAAATTAGGATATTTCATCATTCCTTGTCGCGAACGGCTACTATTTTCCCCACTCGCTTGATAGACATCTCCTGAACTGGATATCGTTTGAGAGTGGTTGTTACGGATGAGGCAAACAGTTTCATCTGTTATTTCTGTATTACGACAGGTGATTCATTTACCAGTCGCGTTTTTCCAACTGCGAGGTGAAGTTCAACTTGCGATCTGAAATTCAACCAGAACCGAAATTGAGCGCAGCAGAAAAGTGAACCAGACTTGCGGGGCAAAGACTGCCACGGATCGGAAACGGAATAGTCCCCATGAAAATCCATGTTCAACACAGTCTTGAAGCAGTCACTTCCAGTGCGATTGAAGAAGTACTGCTGAAGATCGGGGAAGATCTGGACGGTGCAGAGGTTGAACTGGCTTTTCTGTTTGTGACCCATCATCACGAAGACCACTTTCCAACCATCTCGGGAGAAATACAGAATCGTCTTGGCTGTCAGCAACTGATCGGCTGCACCACCGGAACCATCATCGCCGGTTCCAGCGAGTACGAACAGGAACCGGGCATTGTGCTCTGGGTTATGACGCAGACAGACTTCGAGATTCAGTCCTTTCAGCTGACATTCGAACGGGATGGAGACCATATCGAATGTTTGGGAGTTCCTGAACCGCGTGAGGAATCACCGAAAGAACACTGTGCCATCTTTCTGTTCTGCGAGCCCTATTCTTCATCCCCTTATATGGCGTTGCCTCAACTGGAAAAAGCGTTCGGCTCCTCGCCGGTCTTTGGTGGAGTGGCCGATGGCGGAATCGGTCCGGGAGAAAGTTGCCTGTTTCTCAACGGCGAACAGATCAACCATGGAGCGGTCGGGATCGTCTGCCGAACTGATCATCGAATCCGTCCGATTGTCTCACAGGGCTGCAGGCCGATCGGGCACACCTTCGTTGTCACGAAAAGCGAAAAGAACATTATTTACGAAGTTGGTGGACGCCCCACGATGCAACAGTTTCGGGAAATGTTCAAGGAACTCAGCCCGGAAGATCAGGAACTCGTCAGACAGGGGCCCCATCTGGGAGTGGTAACCGACGAATACAAGGAAAAATTCGAGCGGGGAGACTTTCTCGTTTCCAATGTCCTGGGAAGCGACCCGGAAACTGGTGCCATCGCGGTCAGCCAACCGATCCGTTCCGGTCGCACCGTTCAATTTCATGTGCGCGACGCACAAACAGCACGGGAAGACTTGCAAATGATGATCGATCACGACCTCGAAGATCATCCACAGCCAGTCGCCGGTGCCTTGCTGTTTACCTGCAATGGTCGAGGGAAAAAACTGTTTGACAGCCCCCATCATGATGCAAGGACATTACGGGAGCGGTATGGCCCGATCCCGGTTGCGGGTATTTTCGCCCAGGGTGAAATCGGTCCCATCGGCCCCCATAGCTATCTTCACGGCTTCACGGCCAGCATCGCCATTTTCGAAGACTGAAGACTAAAGCACTGAAGCCCGAAGCACCGTTTACATTCCGGGCCGGTTGTGCCGGCCATTTCATTCTTCGCGTTACTCTTCGTGTCGGTTTACTCACCGATGCTTTGTTAGATGTCATCGAATGTGAGCGGGTCGCGGTGCGAGTAACCTCGCGTGAACGCAATCAGCAAACAGGGCATAGCCAAAAGGCACGGATACCACAGCCCGGGAAGACTCAGTTATTGAGATATTCCGGATGACAATCGTTGCAGCTTTTGCTGAACAGGCCAAAACCTTTTTCGAATTTGGTGTAGTCCTCTTCTTCGGTTGCCTTGGTCATCATCAGGCCACCATCAATCAGTTCCTTGCAATATTTCTGGTAGTTTTCCTCATCAGCGAAAACATAATCCTCCTGATTGACAACCTGCCCAAGCGCTGCCAGAAGAGCCACACGGGGCAGAAGGTCCTCTTTGTTGCTTTTCAATTCCGATTCGCCACTGATCGTGGTGCGAATCCAATCCTGTTTCTCCTTGAGACTCTTCATCAACAAGTTGCGATCTGCAACGTCACTGAAATCGGCTTTTTCTTCAGATTCTGGTAACTCAGCCGGGGATCCTCCCTCAAGAATTTCGACGATGTTCAGAAATGGTTTCTCAGCTTTCTCGAACGCCGGCCGTCCTCGATTTTCAGCGGCGGTGGCAATTTCAGAGGCGAAATCTCTCACGTACTTTGCTTTATCTTTCCAGGTAAACTTTCCGCTGTGCTCGGGAACAATGGCAGCGAGCGCGGCTAATGTCGCAGCATCAATCTGAATGGAAAGCAACTCCCTGTTGAAATTACCGACGGAATTCAATTTGGAATTCAGCCTGTTACGAATTCGTTTGATCTCCCCTTTCAGCATTTCCTCACTGATATATTTATCCCAACTGGCTGCCGTTTTGGCTTCCTTTTCGGAATCTGCATCCGCTGCCGGCTCTTTCATTTTTTCCGATGCCTTCCCCGCAACCGAATCGGGAGCTGAATGGTCAGGCGTCGCACTGGTACTGGTCAGCATCGTTCCATCTGCTGCCACTTGCAATGGGCGATCGAAAAAGACATCGTAAGGGATACCATCAACATACTTCTGCCCCGCCTTCTCTGTCGAGGACGACTTTTCAGATTTATCAACTGCAGGCTGTTCAGCCTTGGCAGAATCATCTTCAGATACATTTTTTTTCTGACCTGATGCCTGGGAATTCCGGAGTGCTTTCGGTGCATCCCCACCGGAACCACACCCCTGCAGCAGGGCCGCACAAAGCATCGCAAGGCACATTGCCGCCCGGCTGAAATTTCGCATCTTACCCGATAGTTTCATTCTTGCTGATATCCCGGTTCTGTTGTCTCCCAAATGAACTCCCAACGCCTGCTACTTCTTCATATATCTGCATTTTAGAGCCGGGGCCAATGAACGTGAAGTTATTTTACCTCGATCCATTCTTTTTTTTCTGCACTTTCCAGAATCGATTCGATCACTTTCATATTGCCAATCGCATCATCGAGTGGTGTGGGCACCGGAGTATCGTTCAAAATCGCCTCGGCGAACAGTTCTGCCTGGATGGTGTACTGGTTGCAAATTGGAATATCAATTGATTCGAGTTCCTCTCCCTTTTGGAGCCAGGTTTTACAGGGACGGTCGATCGGGGCATTGAATGGAATTTCAATTTCAAAACGCCCTTCCGTTCCGAAGATGTTCACTCGCTGATAAGGCACCATTTGTGTTGAGCAGGAAAATGTTGCGGTCGCCGAACCAAAATCGAGAATCGCGCTCGCAAACCGATCCACCTTGAATTCGGGGTCGAATTCCACTTTTCCAACCACGCGCTCCGGTTCCCTTTCAAGCAGAAACCGGGAAAGCGAAATAGGATAACAGCCGATGTCCATCAAACCGCCGCCCCCCATGCCGGGCTGGTTCCGAATATTTTCGGGATCCCGATTAAAGTAGGAAAAAACAGAATTGATGGTGCAGATCCTGCCCAATTCGCCCGTCGTGACCAACTCTTTAGCTTTTTGCCACTGTGGATGATGACGATACATGAACGCTTCCATCACTTTCAAACCGGGGTGCGCAGCCGAGGCTTCCAGCAATCGCTGCGCATCATTGACATCCAGCCCCAGCGGTTTCTCGCACAACACGTGCTTGCCCGCCTGCAGAGCCTTGATCGACCAATCCACATGCAAGTGATTCGGCAACGGATTATAAATCGCATCGATTTCAGGACTGGCAAGCAATTGTTCGTATGATCCGAAACTGTTTGCAATCCCAAGTTCACTTGCAACCTGTGAGGCCCCCTCTGCACTTCGAGAGGCGATCCCCACAACGCTACAATTCTCTGCTTTTTGAATGGCCGGAATAACCTGTTCCGTTCCAATTTTGGCGGTACTTAAAATTCCCCAACGGACTGTTTTCATCTCGATACATTTTCTCAAACAGAACAACAAGCGGTACAATGGAAGGAGCTACCGAATCGATGGTCATCCGCCGGTAAGGCGTGACTCCATCAAAACCTGAGCCCCCTTCCCATGAACTCTCCTTTCAAATGAAGCCGCTTTCAAAAACGCCTTCAGTGAAAAAGAACAAGACCGATGATAATTGCATCGGCTCCCAATATCCAACAAACATCGGTGTCCACATCACCGAAACCAAAACCGACGATCCGCCTTCCTGTTACCGAATCGCACCAAGCATACAGGAACACCAACCGACTTCTATTTGGTCAATGTTGTCCTGTTTCTGCCTGCTCGCAACTTGCGATTTTGAGTAATTTAATGCTAATTGCATGATTTTTTGTTGATATGACGGCTGATTTTCGATATCACTGTTTGGTGGGGAGGCATTGTGATCCCAACTTGTTCCGAGTTGCTACCAATCCTTCTTTCAGGTTTGCAGGTCACATAAGGACGGGTGCCGTCGCGTTCCCTCTTTTTCCGGGGCTGTTTCAGGCCCTTCATTCTATTCTTCTCTAAGGAGTCAGTTTCTATGAATGTTCGTCATCACTCTTCTCTGCGTAAAGGCTTTACGCTCATTGAACTGCTGGTGGTCATCGCGATCATCGCCATCCTGGTGGCCCTGCTGCTGCCTGCTGTACAACAGGCTCGTGAGGCCGCAAGACGTTCTTCGTGCAAAAACAACCTGAAACAAATCGGCTTGGCCCTGCACAATTACCATGACACTCATGGCATTTTTCCCAATGACATCTGGACGTTCGCACCGGGTACAGCCAACGCTGGGGCGAGAAACTTCAGCTGGATGACGCTTATTCTGCCCCAAGTAGAACAAGCCCCTCTTTATGATTCCATTAATTTTAGTACTCAGTACTATGGACAGACAGATAGTAGCGGTCAACTTATTGGGGCACGCAGGATCTCGACGTTTAGGTGTCCATCAGATGTTGACATTGATCCCGGTTCAATCTACAACACTTCAGTCACCAACTATGCAGGCTCGCAAGGTTTTGACTGGTGGTATCGTCAGAACTGGAGTGGTAACGGAATATTTTCGTTCCTGACGAAAGTAAGAATACGAGACATCAAGGATGGAACGAGTAACACAATTGCTGTTGGGGAAGTTGCTTCGAATGGATTCAAGAGTGGCGGGCGCCGCTGCGGGGCTGGTGTTGTACGTAACGGTGGTGGAGAAGCCGTGTTTAGGCAATGGGCCTACTCTCAAACACACATGGTTATTCAGTCTCAACCTCAATACCAATTTTTGACCCCTGATGGAAATACTGCAGGACAAAGCAGTACATTCTGGCGCAATGCACCTTATGTCTGGGGCCCCGTTTATATCGCGGCGTATTGTATAAATTCTGAATGGCCGGGGCCAAGTTCTGTTCACACCGGCGGTGGTCAGTTTTTGATGGCAGACGGGTCTGTCCGCTTCATTAGTGAGAATATTGACTATCACGGTTCTTGGAATGGGGATCCTGCCAATCCTGGACCAAGTTTATGGATGACCCTGAATACCTATAATGGCGGGTCTAGAGACGGTGTCGTTGGCAGCTTCTAGTCATTGTTTTATTATGACCTCCCTTTAGGCATACACGAAAAGTTTACCTTCTCGTGTATGTCTTTTTGTCATCTGTCCGTAATGGGTACATTATTATCGATCTAACTGTATTTATTCACGAAGAGTAAACTAGCACCCAGGTTTTATAAACTTAAGGACTCCCCCATGAGACTGATTATGTCGATTTGCGTCTGTTTGTTTTCTCTATCAACTATCGGTTGTGGAGGTGGTTCATCAGATGTGGACAGACTGGAGACCGTTCCTGTTAAAGGCACGCTTAAATTGGATGGTCAACCGTTTGGGCCCGCTACTGTCGAATTGCATGGAGCGGATCCTTCTGCGAAAACTAAAATTGCATCAGGGCAAGCCGATGATACTGGTTCATTTGTCTTGGGTACCTACGATAAAGATGATGGCGTCGTACCTGGTAAATACAAGGTCTTGGTTACTGTAGACATTGCTTCCGACAAACAACTCCCTGCTTATAAAGAGCTTGTCGTTACCATTGATCCTGACGGTAATGATGCATTGGAACTTAACTTGGAATCTACTAAAGGAGTTTCAGACCCATTACTGAACCCGAACCCCTAATAGGAGAATTGGATGTGCCACAAAGGGGGCATGTACTCACGGGTGAAATAACGACTTTCATTGCCCAAGACAATTCCCGGGAAGTGCGTTCTGCCCCCTTTTTCTCTCTTTGTGGAGATGACTCCGCGACGATGGACGCTGTGGACGTACCTTGTCGAATTTTGACGACTCTTCTATTAAATTCTCCACGTTAGAACATCGTAACATATGACATGGAAAAGTTCGGATCAGGACATCGGTTGCATGGAGGGGTTGGTCCAGTTCGGCGGGAACGTACGAAGGTGGACGTCCTGCTGCGGGAAGGCAATTTCTATTCCAGCTTCCGCGAATTTTTCGTTGATCGCCGTGTGCAGGCGATGAATGATTTCCAGGCGATTATCCATCTTCCCCAGATAGGCACGCATGACAAAGTTCAAGGTACTTTCTCCAAATTCCTGGAACGTCACCAGTGTCGCAGGTTCGTCAAGAACCTCCGGTTCTTCCCTGGCGACCTCGAACAACAGTTGACGAACCTGCTCGGTATCGCTTCCGTAGGCGACACCAACCGGAATGACGAGGCGATTCAGAGTATCGCTGAGCGTCCAGTTCAACAATCGCCCGGTGATGATTTCCTTGTTTGGAACGAGATATTCCTTTCTGTCCCAATCAGTGACGGTTGAGGCACGAATCCGAATTTTTGTGACGATACCGGTGACATTATCGATCGTCACAACATCGCCGATACGGATGGGGCGTTCAAAGAGAATGATCAGTCCTGAAATGAAATTGGCGAAAATATCCTGTAAACCGAAACTCAAGCCGAATGTCAACGCAGCGGCCAACCACTGTATCTGTTCCCAACGGAAGCCAAGCAGATTGAACACATAGGTGACCCCGGCGATTGTCACCAGATAGCCGATGACGCTGGTGACCGCGTAGCGAATCGAAGCATCGAGACCGAAACGCTGCAGGATGGAGAAGTCGATCATGCCGGGCAGATTGCGAGACAAGCTGAATGTCGCCATCCCGACGAACAGAGCGATGCCCAGGTCAATCAGTGTCACCGCTTTGCGCACCGTCTGAATGGTAACGGTTCCGTCTGCCCCCGCCATTTCCTGTTGAACAATTTTCTGCCAGAGGGGAATCTGATTGAAATATTCAATTGCCGGAAACGTATCGGCCCAGATCCACCAAAGCCCGACAAACAACGGAAGATAGATGGCGAAGTTGATCAACCGAATCGCTTGCTGTTCGCGGATCTCTTCATTCGAAGCTTCCTCTTGCACCAGCAGTTGACGATGCGGATCCAGCGTCTCTGAACCGACCTGCAGTTTTCGACGCTGCTCCCTCAACAGGTACAGACGAAACCACCGCTGGGCAATACGGAACCAGCGAATCGCCAAAGCCCAGAAAAACAGCAGCCAAACCAACAATAAAATAGTCAACATGAACCGCCAGGCGAGTTGACTGGCCGTGTAATAATATCCGCCCCAAGCCATCCCCGCCAGGAGCAACGGGAATAATGCGACAAAGGGATACCAGATCCAGCGTGTTTTCGAAAAATAAGCCGCCTGATCAAGCAATAAAAGTTCACACATCAACGGGCCACGCGGGTTCATAAAACGTATGGCATACAAGGAACAGACCAGCATCCCCGCAATAAAAAAGAGGCGTTCAAAAATATGCCGATCGAGATCTGTCGAGAGATGGTTAAGTAACGTCACCACGAAAAAAATGGGCAAAACAATCAACGTGAATGAAGATAACTGCCGCCGAACCCGGGTAGAAAGGACGTTCGGCGCATTAAAATGAGCATCCGCCAAACCGTGCCGTCTGCAGGATTGCCGAAAGAATTCCAGGATTGCAAATGCGGTACCGATTAGAAGCAGTGTTTTGGAAAAGGCTTCTCGAAAGAGACTTTCATCCTCCAATTCACCCAGTCGCCATCCCATGAACAGGAGAAACAGAGGCCCGGGGGCCGCAATGACCGCCGTCAGAAGAATCGCCCGTAAAGTTGGCACAATGTTGGCATAACTTCTTCGCTGTACCTGCGAGGCAATCGCGGTTAATTCCTGAGCAGCCTGCACACGCAGCAGAATGAAACCGAGCCACAACAGGAAAACAACCACATAAATGGTAGAATGGTTTTGAAAATCGGTTCGGTATCCTGAAAACAGATTCTGAAAATCATTCCACGAAACAGGATAATCTTCCGGTTGGATCAATCTGTTGAGCGAATCGGGCCCGATTGTCCGATCGCTTCTCATCCAGAAGATTCGCTGACGAATGAAATTACGGTAGTCGTCAACCGTTTTGACCAGTGAAACCTGCGTGGTATCGAGCGTTGTCAGAGCATCCAGATAGGTGCCATAAGTTGCTTCCAGATCTTCAATGGTATCTCTTTTTTGAGCCAACACTTCTTTCAATTTTTTTTCAATCATGTTGGCAAAAAATGGTGCCACTTCGTCTTTTTGCAGGTATTGTCTGATCTCGGGTTTCGCTTTTTCGACAACGTCATCGATATTGATCAGATTTCGATAGGCTGACCGCAACGCGATCTGCTGGTAAGTCGCATCGCTGATGACATCACGCCTTTTTTTAATTTCACTGCGATGTTTTTTTATGTTGGGAAGTTCATACAATTGGCGAAGCAGGGAAAACGCGAAAACCTGACTCTCGCCCGCCGGACTCCGGTCTGTCTGCCGGGCTTCATGTTCGTTTTTACTGATCTGCTCCAGCGTTGCGCTGACCTTTTCCTGTTCCTCCTGTATTTCTTTTGTGCGAGCGATCAAATCACGGATTTTTTT
>JALTOP010000539.1 GCA_027000105.1 Planctomycetaceae bacterium
CCAAACCAGTGTCATCAGCATGAGAAATTCTCCTTTCTGGGAGAATCTCCGTGCAAATCCCGGGCCAAACTACTGTACAATTTGACGTTTTGAGACTGCTTCTAAACAGAAAAAAGATGGCAAGATGATCCCGCTCAGTCAGAATTTCTGTTATTTCAGCCTTCAATGATCCACACCACATATCTCTCAATCATTGGGCATTTTCGCCTGTTTTACATAATCTTTCAAAAGTGAAATGACAAAAAAGATGCCCCGGCGTACACTGTTGCTGAAAAATAGTTAGGCCCGAAAAACAGACTGAAACAATCGGCACTCTGTTGCACGGGCAAAGCGGTCTTTCTATAAGCAATTCAAAGAATATTTGCCGATCAACTCAGGCAGAAATCAATTCAGGCAGGTCAGACAGAACTAAGTGGGAACAGTTTTCGTTCTTTGCATCAGTGATCAGAAATATGATCCGAACTTGTGCAGTTTCATGGGGGAATAAAAAAGATGGATGATTCCGATATGCGTTCAAAGCCGTCCGGTTCAGGGGGGGCGTCAAATCCGAACGAACAGGTTGTCCGCATTGTTGTGGAGAACCAGCCTCGGGGTGGTGGAATTCTCTCCCGTTTCTTCCAGATGATCTTTGTTTTTTCGATCCTGCTCAACATTATCCTACTTTCCTCCTCTGTCTCGGAAATAAACACTGGAGAGGCTCCAATCGAAAAGCATCATTCGGGAGACCGTGGAGCCAAAAATAAAATTGCAATTTTCAATGTTTCGACAACCATCATGCCTCCCTTTACGGAGCGGTTGTTGAAGGAAATTGATCAGGCAATAGAAGATGACGACGTCAAGGGAGCAATTGTCGTTGTCGATAGCCCGGGCGGATTGGTCGCAGATAGCCATCAGATATACAACAGGTTGACAAAGCTTTCCAAAGTGAAGCCGGTTTATGTTTCAATGAAACGTATCGCGGCTTCGGGGGGATATTACATTGCGATGGGAGCAGGCAAAGAGGGGCGGATTTACGCTGAACCGACTACCTGGACCGGTTCGATTGGTGTGATCATCCCTCATTACAACATGGTTGAACTGGCTGAAAAGGTCGGGTTGAAATCGGAACCGCTGACAACAGGGGAATTCAAGGATTCCCTCAGTTCGTTCAAGGAAATCAGTCCGAGAGATCGTGAAGTCTGGAACGGAATTCTGGACGATGCCTATCAGCGTTTTCTGGACGTGATTGCCTCCGGTCGCCCGAATATGGATCGCAAAAAGATCGAATCGGTCGCCACCGGGAGAATTTTTACCGCGACCCAGGCGAAGGAGGAAGGGTTGATTGACGAGATTGCCTACCTCGAAAAAGTAATCGAAGATTTACAGAAAAAACTCGGATTATCCAAGGTCAACGTCATCGAATACGCCTACCCGCCGACATTGGCAGATGTTTTGCTCGGTTCAGCCAGGGCCAAATCGGAACTTTCGATACTTAACGATCTCCTCAACTCCCCCTCGCCACGGGCGTTTTATTTGATGGGGCGTCAGCAGTAAGCCCGGCACGACTGGCTCATTCTGATTACCGCGACCAAACCGCTGTTCGCCAATGTGAAACAGAACTGTTTTGCGTCAACTCGGGGTTCGGGGAGGGGCGGCAAGTGTACGATCAGCGGGCAATCTGGAGTCTTCTGTAAAATTGCATTCAACATGATACAAGATGATATTGGAGTGAATCGTGACGGGGTTTGACTATCAATCGGCGGGTGTCGATCTGGATCGCTATCAGGAGTCGATGCGTCGAATTTCCTCGCACGTGCAGGGAACCAAAACAGCGCGGGTCATGCCTTTGGAGGGAGGCTTTGCGGGACTGTTCCGCTTGATGGGTGAAGGAAGTCGCAAATACAAGGATCCTGTGCTTGTCTCCGGCACCGATGGTGTCGGCACAAAGCTGATGCTGGCCCAGAAGACGAACATCTACGATACAATCGGAATCGATCTGGTCGCGATGTGCGTCAACGATTGCCTCTGTCTGGGGGCTGAACCGCTGTTCTTTCTGGACTATCTGGCGATGGGAGAGGACAACCCGGTTCGCACCGAACAACTCGTCAAGGGAATTGCAAAAGGTTGTCAGGATTCCGGCATGGCTCTGATCGGAGGCGAAACGGCGATCATGCCCGATCTTTACCAGAAAGATGATTTCGACCTCGCCGGGTTCTGTGTCGCTGTAGTGGAGAAAGAGGAAATGATTACCGGCCAGGCGATCCAGGCGGGTGATGTTGTACTG
>JALTOP010000540.1 GCA_027000105.1 Planctomycetaceae bacterium
GGATGAAATGGCCGCGCAGGGAGCACGTTTCACACAGTTTTACAGTTCGTGCGCTTACTGTGCACCGTCACGAGCTTCATTGATGACGGGGCGGTATCCATTTCGTAACAATATGATGCTTGGCAACCCTCTTCCCAAAGATGATTTTCAGGTCAGAAACCGCAAGGAACCGCCCCCCAGTGATAAACTGGGCATTCCATCGGAAGAAGTCACGCTGGGCGAACAGTTTCAGCAGGCCGGCTACCGCACGATCTGTATCGGAAAATGGCATCTGGGGCATTACCCCCGCTACTATCCGACACGCAACGGTTTCCATGAGTATCTGGGAATCCTCTACAGTAACGATATGCACCCGGTACAGTTATGGAGTAACGAAACGGTCATTGAATACCCGGTTGTGCAGGCAACCATTACCAAACGTTACACCGATCGAGCCTTGCAGTTTATCGAGCAGAACAGGGACAAGCCGTTCTTTCTGTACCTGCCCCATGCGATGCCGCACAAACCGCTCGCCTGTTCTGAAAAATTTTATGGGAAAGTCAACGGGAAAAAATCACCCGGACTGTATGGCGATGTCCTGGCAGAACTCGATTGGAATATCGGCCGGGTTTTGAAGCGTTTACGTGAACTCAATCTGGAAAAGAAAACGCTTGTCCTGTTTTCCAGTGATAACGGTCCCTGGTTTGGTGGCAGCACCGGCGGTTTGCGCGGAATGAAATCGAAATGGTGGGAAGGAGGCTTGCGGGTTCCGATGATTGCCTGGTGGCCCGGTACGATCCCTGCCAATCAGACGATCGATCAGCCAGCCATTATTATGGATCTGTTCACAACCGCTCTCTCTGCTGCGAATGTCCCCTTACCGCAGGGACGGGTGATCGATGGAACGAACCTGTTGCCGGTGATGACATCGCAGAAAAAGTTGCCACCCAGGCCACTTTTCAGCTTTCAAAGGCAAGTCAACACGGTGCGGCTGGGGAAGTGGAAACTGCATCGCAAGGTGCCGAGTGATCGCATGATGTCGGACGACTGGATTGATCCCCGCGCTCCCGATGGCGTGACGCTACTGGCTCCTTTTGAACAGGCTCGTCCCAGCGAATATCCCGGCTTGCAAACAGGAGACAGCCCAAAGGGATTCGCGTTATTCAACCTGGAAACCGATCCGGCTGAACAGCACGACGTAGCCGGCCAGCATCCCGAAATCGTCAGGAAACTGAAAACGCTGCTGAAGCAAATGCAGGAAAATCAGGGCAAACCGATTGGAGCAGGAGCGAAAATCTGAGCACGGATCGCCGACGCGATGCTTTCCTCCTTCTATTCAAGCACTGCGCCGGATCGGTGCGTCCAACACGAACCGGTCAAACCGGGAACTGCCAGTCCGACAAAAAGTTCATTGCAGTTCCCGTTATTCGTCTATGCAAACCTATTCCACAATGATTTCCCGCACGGTTTTCCCGCTGGGGATCATTGGCAGAACATGCTCTACGTAGGGACAAATGACTTCCAGCAAATAGGGGCCATCATGTTCGATCATCGTTTTGATCGCTTCCTCCAGATCGTCCTTGTGTTGAACTCGCTGGCTGGCGATACCGTAACCCTGTGCAATTTTGGGGAAATCGGGGTAAATCGACTCGCAAACATCACCGATTCCATCGCCGAGAGCCTCCGGTTGATCGACAGGGCCTAAATAGGTGTGTGCCCGGCGTCCTTCCATGAAGCGGTCTTCCCACTGCACAACCATCCCCAGGTGCTGGTTATTCAACAACATCGTCTTGACGGGCAATCCTTCACAGACAAGGGTACCGAGTTCCTGGATATTCATCTGGAATGAACCGTCCCCTTCGATATTGAGAACCAGAGCATCGGGGTGCGCAGTTACCACGCCCATCGCCGAGGGTAAACCAAAACCCATCGTTCCCAACCCCGAAGAACTGAGGAAGTGACGGGGTTTGTCAAACTTGAAATATTGAGCCGTCCACATTTGATGCTGTCCGACTCCGACGCTGACGAATGGGTCGTGATCTTTGGTCATTTTGTACAACGTTTCAATCGCGAGTTGTTGCGGAATTTCGGTATCGTAACATTTATAATGCAGCGGGAACTTCTTTTTCCATTCGGCGATTGTTGCGTGCCAGGCGTCGAGTTCGGGAACGTCGTCAACCGTAATCGCTTTGTTAAGTTCTTCGATTACATGCTTGACGTCGGCAACAACCGGGATGTGTGCCTCCTTGTTTTTGTGGATTTCTGAGGGATCGATATCAAC
>JALTOP010000541.1 GCA_027000105.1 Planctomycetaceae bacterium
ACATTCCAGATTAGACTTCAGCCCAATAGCGAAAAATACCGATTTTGATAACGGAAAGATTTTTTCTTCCGTCATATCCTGCCCGAGTTGATCAACACGCCTGACCGGCAAAACCTTTCGATCTTCTCAACAGAACCTTTCAAACAGTCATTCAACACGAACAGTTATTCCGCCTCTACTCAAGAGGGAATTGTAAAAAGAACACGAAATCAGCCAAAACGTCACGGTTTGTTCAAGTCTTGACGAAAACAAGTTGTTTCGAGTAAATCGCCTCAGAATAAATCAACAAATCACATCTAATCGGGCTTTGCGGGAAGGACTGAATCGGTCTGACACGCAAAGCGGACATTTCCCCTGAATGTCGAATGCAGTGTGGATTTTCAGATCCACCTTGTAGAGCCGTCGTGGTTTTGCATCTGCATTTGGCACCCACCCTTTCTCTTCGTAAGAAGATCATCATGAAATCGAATACTGAGAATTCGACCGGCCTGAAGGAGGATAGTAAATTGACCAAGGTCATTGGACTTATGGCGTGTGTCACGGTTGCAACAGCATCGTTATGGCTGTTCAACTTCAGTCAGGCACAGGACCAGACACTTCCCGAGGTGACACCTTGGGCGGATCAATCTTCCAGTCAGAACCAGATCGAACCAGGTGGCAAAATGCCTGATCCGTTTGCGGGTAGCCGCGACGGTTTTCAGCCTGTCAAGAACGAGCGCGATGTCGTCAATCGTTCGGTTGTCGGGCAGCGGGTTCAAAATGAACTGCTCGAAGCACTGAGAGCCAAACAGGAGGGCAAACATGAAGAGGCCCGCCGACGTGCCACTGCGGCTCGTGATCTGGCTCGCCGATTCAAAATCGTCCTTCCGGATGAAAGCAGTGAATTGATCACCGAGCTGATTGATTCCGCTCCGAAGGCAGCACCTGCAAACCAGCAGGACAAAACCCAGTACGCCCAGTATCTGGTTCGAACTGCCCGTGAATTGTTGAAAAAAGGTGATGTTGATTCAGCCCTGAAAAAGGCGAAGCAGGCTCAGGAATTGCACGTCGCCTTCGGACCATTCGATGATCGTCCGGAGCACGTCCTGGCAGATATCGCCCGGTTGCAGACAACACAGCAGCAACCGGGACAGCCTCAGCCAATGCCTGCAGGATTCGGAACCGGGCCGTTTGCTCAGAATCAGCCCGAATCGAAACCGGCTACTCCAACAAATACGCCGGGAAACCTGTCACAGGCAGCTCCTTCACCAACTCCACAAGCTCCCGCTGTTGACGTCAAGGCTCTTTCTCAAAACCTCCTCACTCAGGCAGAGCAGGCGATTCAACAGGGCGACTTTGACGAAGCACGCAAACTGGCCGATCGAGCCAGTGAATTACCGGTTGTCTATAATCTGTTTGACAAACGACCCGAGCAGATTGTTGCGATGATCGAACAGGCCTCGAATTCCCGAATGATTGCCAAACAGGAACCGAAGCCCCAGCCTTCTCCTGCCCAACCCGTGGCCGTTCAGATTCCCCGAGAAAACGCCGTACCTGCCCAGGAAAGCGGGCGGGCCAAAGCTCTTCAACTGTTGAGCGAGGCACGCGAAGCAACTGCGAGGGGAGATCTTGAACTGGCACGCACAAAAGTAGCACAGGCTCAGCAGTTCGATGTGGCCTACACTCTGTTTGATGATCGTCCGGAATTGATCGCCGCCGAAATTGCAGCGATCGAAAAACAGCAGATGCTTGCCCGCAGCAATTCGAACAGCAAACCTGTCCAGGTTTCCAACGGACCGTGGGGTGAAAGCCCTGCTCCTGTAGCGTCTTCTGATTCCGATCGAACCGTCGCCAGCGTGAGACCGGTTACCGGAACAGAGGCGAGCGACAGTGCGGTTGTCAATGCACACGTGAAGAACGGCAACGTTTCCGCAACGGAAGCCTACAACGAAGGAATTGCCCAATGGAGGAACGGAAAGCGGGAAGCTGCCCGTCAGGCGTTTCTGATCGCTTTCCAGAAACAGGAAGAACTTTCACCTAACCAGAGGCAACAGTTGCAGGACTTCCTGCGTGAACTTTCCATCAAAAGTTCCAACAGAATTCAGATGGTCAACAATGAAGTTGATGAAGCCAACAGCGGCGAGCCGGGCAGCCGGATCGATGTCGTCCGTCAACAGCAGTCTGTTGAATACGATCGTCTGCGTAGCGAAACCTTCAACGCGATTTACCAGGCGGAGCGGTTGCGCGAAACAGATACGC
>JALTOP010000542.1 GCA_027000105.1 Planctomycetaceae bacterium
ATCCGTCCCCCTGGCAGCGACCACGCCGTAATCTCCCACAGCGATATAAATCCAACCATCAATCCCCATGCGGATTCCGTTTGTTGTATGATCTGCACCACGTATTCCGATATATTTGGTGCTGATCCCCTCAATCAAAACGTCTTTTCGATCTGCGACGCCATCGAGATCGTCATCATGAAACAGTACCAACTGCGGCGGTGCCAGTACCCACAATTTTCCCTGATCGTAAATCAAACCGCGTGGATGATCGATCTTGCAGAACTCGTTGATGTGCTCCGCTTTACCATCGCCATCGGCATCGATACAGCGAATAATTTTGCCGCGGTTCGGTTCTTTCCCAAGCGATCCCATTTCATCCACGCCAACAAAGACTTCACCTGTTGGCGCGCAGGAAAGACAGACGGGATAATTCACTTCGGGCGGCGTTCCAAACAGACGAACTTCCAACTCGGCAGGGGCTCGCACATCTTTTATCGTAGCGGTATTTGTGGTTTGCTGTGCCTGTTTCGGTAGCTTGGGCAGATCACCCGTGTAAGCTTCAAATTCCCGGAAACTGAACCAGCGACCTTTGTTCGCTCCCAGGAAAGTGATACGCAAATATCGTGTCTCGGGTGAATCGACCTTGTGTGGCGCGATTCGTTTTGGTTTTTTATTTGTTGAGGCATCGACAATTTTCTTCCATGTTTTTCCATCCGCAGAGGCTTCCACGATATATTTGTAGACGGCTTTACTTTCCCAGTGAATGCGCAACGATTTGACATGCTCCGGGTTTTCCAGATCAACCTGCCACCATTCGTTCTTTTGTGGTCCGTTGGCACAGAAACGCGTATTCAGCTTGCCATCAACCGCGTGGTTGGTCGGATGCCCCTGTTGAAACGACTTCGAACTTGTCTTGCGACCGAACGCCAGATTTCCTTCCCCGCAACAACTTCCCGCAATCACATTTTCTGCCGCTCGCGAAACCGGGACATTGACAAGCTTGAAAATTTCCTCATTCGTTTTTTGTGATGTTTTTTTGATTTCCTGATCGGATTTCCCCAATGCCCAGAGCATCCCTCTGGCGAGCATATCCAGATACTTCGGCTCTGCCATCGTTTCGTTGTAATGCCCGATCGTTGTTGCGAAGACACGCCCCTTGTGGTACTGATTCGTCCAGACGCAGATTTGCGGTTTGCCATCACTTTCCCGCTTGGCCTGTCCCAAAGCCGTTGCGGTATCCCACAGTTTTATCGAGTGGTACAACTCCCCCTTCGGAGCACGCCACTGTTTGCCAAATCCTTTCATGATCGGGTGGGAAGGTTTTATGTTATCGACCAGATAGGAATAATGCTTCCCATGCCCGGGCGATTGCATGCCGCAAAACTCGAACCAGCGATCATCCCCCGTCCGGTAACAGTGCATCGCGCAGTGAATCAGAACCGCGGGCATTCCTTCACGATGCGGTTTAAGGATTTGATCGACCCACTTTTTATCCTTCACTTTCGCAAAACATTCGTTATGCACGATGATATCAAAACCGTCTGCCCAGTCTGCGTTTTGGTAAACCGGGATTTTTGAATCGGTCGTTTTTCCTCCCTGCTGCACGATGGTCCATTCGACATTGATCCGTGCTGATATTCCTTTGGAAAGAATCAGCTTCTGCCGATCATAATCGTGACAACATCCCCCGGTAATGAGCAGTGCTTTAATAGCAGGTTCCGCGGCAGTTGCAACCGGGCCGTTATTCGCAAACGTAATACAGAACAGGAAAAACGAAATAAAACAAGAAATTTTCTTCATGAATGGATTCCCAAACTGGATCATTAAAACCGTATTTCTTCCCTGAATAGACCGACACGCTCCGCGCCCAAAACGATCGCCATTCCCGCTGCCAACGACGAGCGAAAGGGCAAACGTATCGGAAAAGTCGGCTAACTCGATCAATCAAAACGTCATTGTATATTATGATCCCCTGCCAAACACAGTGAAGGGCTTTTGTGGACCGATACATCTCTTTTGTTTCTTGAATTGTGAAATATTATACTGTTTTTCCCATTTCTTTTTAGCAGAATAGATCATTCTGTCGTATCATGTGCGTTCGGGAACCTGCCTGGCGTCCAATCAATTCGGGGCGGGTGACCGGATGGGTAGCGGCATTAGGGGCAATCAGTTCTGAAAGTTGGATGTCGAGCTTGCTCCCGTTGTCTGTTTATCGGAGTCTGTCTATCGGGATGGGCCATGGCCGTACTTGTGTACAACTGACGGTTATAGTTTGCGAACGGCTCGAAAACTTTTGAAAAATATTCAGTGTGGTTACAGCGCTCAGAATAAACCAGCCGCACTGGGTTGTTCAGTCGCGTGATCCATTCGATCCATTCCGGTTTGTTGTCGTAATTTTCGCTATCATTTTCGCAGGACGCAATCAATCATCACTAGAACAGGAGAATGAAATGAGTCGGGAAATAGATGCTTTCGAAGAAGCCCCCAACATGGTCCCTGGTGAAGTTGAAGATGCCGAACAGTTTGATCCGGCCAGTGGTCCTGTCCAGCAGAATGGCACAAAGGCAAAACTTTCCTTTGTTCTTGCAGGTCTGCTTTTTGCCGGTGGTTGGGGCTATGCCAACAAAGAGGATTTCAAAGATGCCCTGGGGATACAGCCGGCTGCGAATCTCTCGGCCTCAACATATGATGGCACCGAGATGATGCACGGTTGCTGTCCCGATATGATGGCGGCGATGGTCTCAGAACAAACGGCTTGCCCAGCGGGAAGTACCTGCCCACTCCCCACGGAAAGTGGTTGCGTCGCCGCGAAAGGAATGTGCTGCGAAGATGGGCGCAAAAATGCGATGGCAGCCGCGTTGCTGAAAGGTACTCAGAACGAGAACGCTGAGGAAACCAAGGCTGCAATTTCCCCGCCGGAACAGGAAAGCGAACGGAAAAACGGCGTCTCTCAACCAGAAGGCACTGCTGAAACCGCCCAAACGCCCGAACAGCAACAGGAAGTTTCGCCAAAGACGAAACAGCCAAAGGCAGAACAACAGTCGAAAAAAGAAACCTCTGCCGATGCTTCAAAGCGAACGGCAGATGAAAAAGCAGTAGACAAGAAACCGTAACCTGACCTGTAACCCGACTCTGACAACAGACTGTCACTGGCAGATTGCCGCGTCCTCCAGCTATCGATTGGGGGCGCTGCAATCGTTTGTGTCGCGGTGCGACGTACCGGGGGAAGTGGGTTGCCCTCCAGATCTGTAAAACAGGTTGGTGCGGCTTTTACTGTTCACGCATCTGCTGTTGGCGGGTTTACTGTTCACAGAGGCATTTCGTCGAGGCTGTCAATCAAATCGTCCAGATGATTTCTCGAGCTGGGGCTTTGTTTTTCTCTTCGTTTGGGAAGGCCGACATTTTTTCCGACAGCTGAGCGTCCATCGGCGATCAATTCCCGATCACGCTCCTTGACGGCGAGATCAATCGACGATTCTGCCCCAAACAGTTTGGAAAGATCGATTTTCAATCCGGCCACTTCTCCGTCGGCTCCCGCGATGGCCGATGATTTATGTCCGGGGAACAGGATCGCGTTTTCCGGACAGACACGGCTGCACGCCGGACAGCCCTTCTTGCAGTTATCCTCGGTTTCTACAAGAATCAGATCCTGATCGTTCACACCGTAAACGCCGAACAGGCAGAAGTCGATGCACTCCAGACAGTTCGTGCAGCGTTCATAATCGATAACCGGATACCACCGCCGCTTGACTTGACCGGCTGTCTGGTCGTTCAGTTTGCCGGTTGTCGTATTTTCATCCTGCGTCTGTTGCTGGGGCGGTATGGGAATTGATTTTCCGTTATTCCCGTCGGTCAGGTCAATCGTCTCGACGGCTTGCTCTCGGGCAATCCGCTTGATTTCCTCGATGTAATCGTCGACCTGACTGCTGACTTTCAGATCAATACAATACAGAAAACGATCCGGGACGGTTCCTCTCCCCACACCTGCGTTACTGTTCGGCTGGTTGGAAGAATGCTGATCAGGCTGTTCATGATCGTTCTCTTCGCCGGTTTCTTCGTTGCTTTCTTCGTCGTTTTCATCAACAAGAAGTGACTGCCCTTTTTTGCCTGCAATTCCCTGACGATGCAGAATCCAGCGGGTTGCCCGCGGATAGAGCCAGGAGAGAACGACAAGATCGCCGGGGATCGATTTGAGAAACAGCATCCCGGTGTGATCAGCGTGCATATCGTACAGGTGTGGGACAACCCCCACTTCCACTGATGCCTCCATAAGCAGGCGGGCAGCAATTTCCTGCTCCAGTTCCTTTTTCTGTGGATTTTTACTTTGTGATTGGGAAATCACGACCGTCAATTTTCGCGTAGCCATTATGCAAGGATGTCCATTTTAACCATCGGGTCTGAATCGTGTGCAATCAACGGAATCTCTACCAGATTACGCGGATTTCCCGGGTAAATCTACTCTTGTTCGGGATCGGAAGAAGTTTCTTTGAAAATGAATAAAACGCCCACATGCACCTCGCACCAGAGAGAAATCCGACTTGAAAATTCATCCTGAAAATTCAATCTGAAAACTCAGCCTGGCAAAACCGAGGGACTCTCGTCTGTTTGTTGCAGTTTTGCCCGGGTGTTGTCCCCGGGGATCGCCGCATCGTTCATCGAACAGGATTATAGGCATGATTACAGCAAATCACGATGGAGAATTTCCCCAATTGATTCAGAATCGACCATGAATCAAGACCATGAATCAAGACCATGAATCAAGACCATGAATCAAGACCATGAATCAAGACCATGAATCAACACCATGGGCTGCTGCACGTTATGGGTTACTGCACTTTTCTGCGAACAGCTCACGCAACAGGAAGCGTTACGAGGATACCGTTACTATGTGAATACCGTTACCTGGAAACAGTGAGACTGTTCCTGTCAAGGGTAGCAACTGGATCGGAATCCGTATTTCCCAATTTTCGGGAGACGATCAGTTTCCACCGTTGCCGCCGAATTGGGTAAAGGCGATTCCAAGCAAAGCCGAACTGAGGATATTTCGTTCGATGAATGCGCCAATTGCTTCATGAGGCTTGTACCGCAACATGACCAGATCGCCCGGTTGAATCAGGACACGTTCGGATGGATCGGTCAGGGCACGGTAAAGATCAACCTTGATCGGCACCTGGGCTCCGTTGGGCATGCGTCTTAAAATGATGACACTGCTTGCACTGATTGTAACATCGCCATTGAGAGCAGAAGTCCCTCCTATCTGATTGCCGATGCTTTGTTGTTGACGTGCCCCTTGAGCCAGCGAGATCGCTCCGAGTACATCAAGATCGTAATCTCGCGGAAGTGTAAATTGTCCTCCACCAAGCAAACCACCTGTGTAGAAGATTTCCGTATCACGAGATTCGATAAACACGATATCGCCATCCTGTAGAATAATGTCTTCCGGTCGAATATGGGGCTGCTCTCCCGGTTTGAGTCGAATAGGAATCTTGATCACCTTATGATTGTTGATTGTGGGATCCCGGTCGAAATTGTCTATCCCCAAATCCACTTGCGACCAAAACTGTTCGAGATCGGTTGACGGAGCAGATGCGCTCCCGGAAGACATGTTGAAATTCGTGATAGGGGTGTTCCCCCAGGCATTGTTGACGGGAGCATTCATCGGAGTATTTCCGTTTGGAATTGCCGGGGCGTTCATCGATGGAGCGTTCATCGGTGCCCCGTACCCGTTGAATGAGTTGTCCCATTGAGGGTGCTCAACGTAAGGTTGCTGAAGATAGGGTTGGGTCTCTCCCGAGTGTTGGAAGTTGCTGGCGGAAGCCGGTTCAATTGTCACCTCTCGTTGCAAAGTAAGTGGCTCTGACACAACTTCCTCGCCGGTCGGCTCCATACCGGCACGCAGTTCAGCCAGAGGATCGGGATTCCCGAAGTTGCTGGCAGTGACCGGTTCGATGGTGAATCGATTTGCCTGTTCGTACCGCGGAACAACGGGCTGTTGTCCATTGGAGTAAACCGGACTCTGGAACTGATTGTTATTTGCCCTGGCAGGCAGCGGCGTAGTTCCAGGCAAAGGCGTGGTTGTATTGTAGGCACTTACCTGCTCAACAGGAGAACTGTAAGGAGGGCCAGAACCATAAACGAAACCGTTATTTATCTGGGGGTAATTTGCCTGGCGATGATAGCCGACCAGGTGCATGTTTGGATTGGCCGGATTGTTATGGTTGACAGAAGAAAATTGGTTCCCCGCCGATGGTGGTAGTTGTGGCGGTTGCGGCTGAGGGATTGCCGGTGTTGGCGCGAACGAGGGAGCGCCGGTCGGTCTGGAGGAGGCGGGATCAAGATGTTCACGGCGAATGACGTAGATCGTGTTTTCCGCATCGAGTCCGGGGAGACCGCCTGTTTGTGCCAGCGCGTGCAAAACATCGTTCTTGTAAACAGGAAGATGAACAACCTGGCCATTTCCCCGTTTTGTCTGTCCCAGATTGACCGAAAGACCCTGCGAAAACTGGGTTCCCCCGGGGCCACCTGTTTCCTGCCTCAGAACAAGTACGCGCATTTCCCGAGGTCGTTGCAATGAAACGATAATCGTATCAGCGTCTTTTTTCAGAATTTTTCTCTCGGTGGTGTAAATTTGGCGAAGACGTTCTTCCACCTGCCTGATCGTCATCCCGCGAACATTGACACTGCCAATCATTGGAAGTGAGAGTGTGCCATCATCCCTTACCGTCATGGGATAACCGATCGACGGTGCAATGTCCGGCGTCGTAGGATTGTTGACCGGCAATGCCTCGCCGACATTTCCCAGAACTCCCTCGATAAAAATGCCGAGCACGTCCTGAGCATCGACAAGATGTTGTCGCGGCGGTTTCTGTGCCAGCAGGGACAGATCAATTGTCGATTCATTACTGCGACTCTGCGCCCGCAATTCCGGTGCCAGGTATCGCGCAGGTACTCCATCGATCGGACGAAATGCAGCGCACCCACTGGCAAATCCTGCCGTAGCAAGGAGAAGAAGTCTCAGAATTCGTGTAGCCGTCAAAAGTTTCATGACGTCTGGATACCCTTGAGTAATATGATGGTGTGCGTTCAATTTCAAACCGGTTATCTTCGTTCGACAGCGCAATCAATACTGACCGTGATTACCGTCGGGGCTGCACTCGCAGTTGGAAACCTGGCTGGAAGTATGATTATATCCGTATCTGGGGTCCGGATTCTGAAACGCCTCATGAGAAGTCGGCACGGTTACCTGTTCATCGGCGATCCGATATCCGGATTGCGAAAGAGCCGCCCGGTATCCTGCAAACCACTGGTCTGCCCTCATATGCCCCTTGATAGATCGATTATGAGCTTTCCAGTATTTCGGGGGAGCGACAGCCGGAATCAAGCCGCGACTTCCCAATGCGAGGTCTTCATAAGCCTGAATGTAGCCCTGTCGAAAATCGTTATTGTTCGCACACTGCTTTGCTTCCATCTTCGCCAGTGAATGAATTGCACATTTGCGGGCCGCTCGCTTTGTCAGGAAGTCGTCGATAAGGGGAATGTAGCGGCCGTGCGACCAATACCACATTGGCGGTCTGCAATATCCCGAACCATCACAGGAACCCGGCTCGCCACAGGATGAACAGGAAACCGATGCGTGACCGGCAACCACCGGCTGACGGTTCCCGCCCGTTGTACATCCGCTGATCAGCAGAACAATTCCTGCAAGTCCCAGCAAATTGATGTGAACTGGTTTCACTTCGCCTCCTCCTGTAACCGATCGAATATGCCCACTTTCCTTCGCTCGAAACTGTATGTTCGCGATAGATTGACCGAAGGCGCAAAGAGCCACGCTCATATATATCGGTCAATTGGGAACCCCGCTGAGTCGGAAAACGGCTCGACAGGATCGTTGAATTCCTTTTAAGCAGTTTCTTTATCAAACATTGCGCACTTTGCCTATTACCCCAAACATGCGTTGCACGCCGATGTTTGATCACCACTTTTGTAGTCAGCTTTTATCTTTCGTACTTTGCGCAAGCTGCCAGAAGCCCGCACGATTGGGGCTGTCAGAATGGGCGAGCCGTGATCGATTTCAATCGAGGCAATGAGGTTATTGAAGCATGAGGATTGAAGCCAAACGATGCGGACGGCTATTCGACAATCGGGCAATGCGATGCGACCACGATCTGTTTGCTATCCGAGTGGATAGGGGTATCGATTCGTGATTTCGTCGATCCGGCTCAGCGTTTCATCCGAGAGCGTTAAATCGCCGGCAAGCAGTATTTCGTCCAGTTGAGCAACCGTATTGGCACCGATGATGGTCGATGCGACGAAGTCGTGTTGTTTACTCCAGGCCGTTGCCAGCGCAACCAGCGGAATTCCCATCTCCTGGGCGATTTCCCGTAGCGCGGCCGTTGTCGCCAGGCTTTTTTCATTGACAAACCGTTCGGTCATCACTTTTTGCCGCTCACCACCGTTCTTCATATAGTTGCTGAAACGGGCTCCCTCTGGAAACTTTCCATCCAGATATTTTCCACTCAGCACTCCCCCGCCGATGGGCGAGTAGGGCAGACAACTGATCTTTTCGCGTCTGCAAACTTCTGCCAGCGAATCCTCGAATCGTCGGTTGATCAGGCTGAAATTATTCTGGATCGACTCGTAGCGCACAGTTCGTGAGTTTTCCGATGCAGCCAGAGATTTCATCAGCCCCCAAGGCGTTTCATTGCTGCAACCGACGTACCGGATCTTTCCCTCCACGACAAGTTCATCCAGCACTTCCAGCGTATGCTCGTAAGGGAAATCATGATCGGGCCAGTGTGTCTGATACAGGTCGATATAATCGGTCTGCAGGCGTTTGAGACTCCCCTCCACCGCCCGACGGATGTGGTGTCGATCGATTCCGGTGTGTCCTTCTCGCACCGGTGGAACGAACCAGCCATGTCCGGGGCCACAAAACTTGGTCGCGATCACCACTGCAT
>JALTOP010000543.1 GCA_027000105.1 Planctomycetaceae bacterium
AGTAACGGGCCGGATCTTCCTCACTGACACATTTGAGTCCGGTACGGTTGTCCGGTCGTTTCAGGTGACCGTTTCCAAAAAAGCGGTATTGGTTGTTTGAAGCGGTCTGGTAAGGTACAGAAGCAACCTCTGATTTTTGATAAAGGTTTTATGAATGTCTGCCCAGCATGATGATCATGGATACGCCCATGTGATGCCCCCTCAGGTTCTGCTTTCCGTATTTGCAGCGCTGATCGCTTTGACAATTTTGACTGTCGCCTTGGCGGGTAATTTGCCTCCCAATGTGGAGTTGGTCGTCGCGCTGTCGATTGCGAGCGCCAAAGGTTTGCTTGTCATCCTGTTTTTCATGCATATGCTTTACGACAAACCGCTCAACATACTGATGTTTGTTTTCTCGCTTGCATTTGTCGCGTTGTTTTTGACGTTCGCCTTGATGGACACCGAGCAGTATCAGTCAGGCATTCGTGAGTACGAGATCGAGCATATTCAACCACCTTCCCCGTAGTGCCGCAAGCAGCATTGGATATGTCGTGTTGTTAGGCGTATTGAGGATCAAAACGCTGAATATCGTCCGGTATCAATGCGGAACATTGTCGTCGATTTCGTCAAGTTGGTAGAGGCAAATAGAGTTCGGAAAATGGAGCCGTTTGGCTTCAGGTTCGGAATTGCAGACGGATCGAGTGGACAGGTTATCTTTGTGAAACGAGTTGCATCTCGGGCGGTCTGTGCTTCGGGTAGCGGATGCGGTCAAGTTTTAATCCTGCCCGGATGCGGCGTTGGTGCATGAGTTGATAGCCGTGTTGAGGTCGTCACCGTGCTGGAGTTCGTGGCGAATGTTGGTAGAAACTTCCCGAATACGTTTTTATCCGGAATATGCGAAGACGACTTTCCTTGTCTACGCGCTGATTGGTTCGATAGCCGTATTTTTCCTGGCAACTTTTATTGCGTATGCGGTGCGGTATGTTTTCGCAGGACCGCCTGTTGGAACCGTTCCGCAGTTACCACGTCTGCTTTGGTGGAGCACGGCGATTCTGTTTCTGGGTAGTCACTTTCTTTTTCGGGCGTATGCTTTGGTTCGTCGGGAAAAGCAGAAACAGTTTCGAATTGCATTGACAATTTCGTTTCTACTGGGCGGCCTGTTTTGTATTGTTCAGAGTATCGGTATCAGGCAGTTGACGATCGAGCACTGGGAACTGGCCGGTAATCAGGCAGGGTTAATTGCTTCGGTTATCCTTATGGCCTTTCTGCATGTGGCCCATTTTGTAGCAGGGTATATCGCGCTGGGATATGTCCTGATTCAGGCCTGTCGGGGGCGATACGATCACGAGTACACCAGCGGAGTACGGCTGGCGGCCATTTATTGGAGATTCCTGGATCTGGTTTGGCTCTGCATGCTATCGTTATTCTGGCTCGCTGCCCATCGCTGACCTTGCTGGAGTGATCGGCCCGATTTCTCGACAAGAGCGGGAAAGGTAGGGCCGGTTCGACCGGCCGGACAAAAACTCGACAGGTGCAGTACGAAGTGGCCAGATCACGCAGCAGAAGAAATGCCTGTTGGTCTCGATTCCAGACGCGCGGGCGCTTTCCTACTCTGTTTCCTTCTTTTCAGAATAAACCGAAATAAGGTTTTGCTCACGGATCTCAAGAAGCTGTTTAACAATTTCCGGATGATCTTGGGCCAGATTTTTGCTTTCAGAAGGGTCTTCCTTCAGGTTTGCGAGAAAGAGTTTCCTGTCCTGTTTGGTCAGTATCCCTTTGTTACTGGTGTCTCTGCAGTTGCCGAGCAGTTTCCAGTTTCCCTTTCGGACAACCCATTGTGCTTTTTCCCTGTTGGCTCCCATTTGCCAGTAAAAGTGGGAATGGGGTGATTCAGCATTCGGATTGACCAGGATCTCGGTGATATTTTTGCCGTCCAGCTTGATGTTGGGCAAATCGATTTCAGCCAGCGATGCCAGCGTCGGGTACCAGTCGCATCCGGTTACCATTTGATCTCGCACTTCCCCCTGAGGCAACTTTGCAGGCCAGGAAATGACTGAAGGAACCCGAATCCCGCCTTCAAAAAAACAGGCTTTGGCTCCGCGATAGGGGCCTGCATTCCCGCCGCCGAAAAAGGCCCGTTCTTCTGTTGAGTGTCCGTGATCGGACTGCAACAGGACGATTGTGTTTTCCCGCAGTTTTTTCTGTTCGAGAAAGTCCAGAACTTCGCCTACTTTCTCATCCATGCTGGAGACAAAAGCCGCGTACATTCTGCGAGGTGCTTCAAGGTCGCGATAATGTTCCCGCCACTTTTCTGTTCCCTGATAGGGATAGTGGGGGACGTTGATTGCCCAGTAAATATAAAACGGTTTTTTGTGGGGCCGATCGAGCAGGCGTTTCATTTCTTTCGCCATCAGATCAGGAAAGAACTGTCCATCTCGCCAGATTTCAACGCCATCTCGCCATAAGTCGTGGCGGTTCGGTCCACTCCAGTAGAAATAGTGTGAATAATTGTCGATGCAGCCCCCCATGTGTCCGAAGGAACTGTCGAACCCCTGTGCATTGGGCATCGTTTCGGGAGTGTAGCCAAGATGCCATTTCCCGACGTGGGCCGTTTCATATCCGGCTGCCCGAAACATTTCCGCCATCGTGACTTCCGAGGGAGGCATGCCAACATTTCCCGGTTTGGAACTGACATTGGCCGGAACCCCTGCGCGAATCGGATACCGTCCGGTTATCATGCCGGCTCGTGAAGCCGAGCAGATGCAACTGGGAGCATACATCTGCGTGAAGCGAATTCCGGTTTTCGCCAGGCGGTCGATGTTTGGCGTCGCCAGGTCTTTCGAACCGTAACAGTTCGCATCGAGCGTTCCCTGATCGTCCGTGTAAATCACGATGACGTTTGGCTTGGTTTGTGCGTGTAACGGGATCGCAGATGCGACGAGGAAAAACAGGAAAAGAGACAGTGCGCGGTAAAATGTTTTCATGAATCTGAATCTATTTCTATGAAAGAGAAGCAGGAGTCGTTGGGGTGTGTCGAAATTGCTTTACGTCAGCAGCAAGTGAGAAACGTATGCCTTGTTGGCCTGAAGCCTATTTTTTACAAGCCGTGGGTTGATTGCAACCGTGAAAAGGGTCCAGGCCTCCTGAGGCGGTCTCCCTCGTTGTAATATCCAGTTGTAAACAGTGCAACGTGACAGGGGTGCCGATCACTCGTTTTCGTTTTGACCGGGAAGAATCGGCTTCAACGGCGTGACGCCATCGTTTTTATCAACCGGATATTGGGCGTTGTGCGCGTTCATGGCTGCGATCAATTCTTTCATCATCTGACGCAGTTTTCTCGGTTTTGTCGGTGCGAGATTGGTTGATTCGAATGGATCTTCAGCAAGGTTGTAAAGCTGGTAATGTGAATTTTCGGATTCTTCAGAAGGGAAATAATGATAGATCACTTTCCAATCGCCATGCCGATAGCAGGTGAAATAATTGCTGCGGTGTGGCGAGTGCGGGTAGTTCATCAAGAAGATTTCATCACGCGAGGAATCTTGCTTCCCTGTCAGTAGTTGGTCGAGGCGATTGCCATCGACAGGATGATTTTTGGGTATCGGGACATTGACCAGGTTGAGAATCGTAGGAAACAGATCCTGAACGGCGGCCTGTTGAGGTTGCAGCGCGGCTGCTGCTACAGGTAGGCGGTTTTGATATTCATTTTTCGCATTTGACTGCGCCCACGCGGCAATGAATGGAACGCGCATGCCTCCTTCGTAATGAGCTCCTTTTTTCCCCCTCAAGGGAGCTGCGCAGGCAACCGCGTGCGGATCCCCAAGTGGCGCATCGGAGCCGTTATCTCCCAGAAAAAAGATGATTGTGTTATCTGCCACGCCCAACTTGTTGATGTGATCCAGAATATCGCCCAGAGATTTATCCATTCCTTCAATCAATGTGGCAAATGCCTGTGCCTTTTTCGGTTTTCCAGAGTTTTTGTAATGGTCTGCGAATCGCGGATCGGAATTGAAGGGAGCATGTACTGCATAGTGGGACATGTACAGATAAAACGGTTTCCCTTTGTTAACCGCCTCTGTGAGACGTGCATTCGCCTCGATCGTCAACGCTTCGGTGAGAAAGGTTTCGGTGCCATGATATTTTTCCAGACCTGGAACAGCATGACGGCTTTTCTTTTTCCCGTTTCCGTAATTTTTCATTCCGTAATAAGTCGCCGGGGAACCAAAAGATGCACCGGCTATATTGATGCAGAATCCGAGGTTGGCAGGGTTTGCCCCTTCAAAGTTCTTTGCTCCGAAGTGTCCCTTTCCCACGTGTATGGTTTGATATCCCGCCTTTCGCAACAAACCTGGCAGAGTGATATCGTTGCTTTTGAGTCCTTCCCAATTCCAGTCGAGAGGGCCGTATGGTCCCCGATTGTTTCTTTCCGGATTGATCCAGTTCGTCGTATGATGCCGTGCCGCATTCTGTCCGGTCATGATGGAAATACGAGTGGGTGAGCAGACGCTCATGGCGTAAAAGTTGTTGAAACGGATTCCTTTTTTCGCCAATCGTTCCATATTCGGCGTGCGATAGTAATTGTTGAGGGGGTAGCGTTTGGGATTGCCCGATTCATCGGTCAAAAAAGGGAGCGATGTATCCATCACTCCCATGTCATCAACAAGAAAGACGATAATATTCGGTCGTTTGACGGGAGCCCCGATCGTCTGCAAGGAAAACGCAGGACTCAAAAATAACAGGGCAATACCCAGAAATATCCGTTTCATTATCCCATCTTCCTGTTGATTGAAAAGTTGAAAAGGGAGCCAGGGGGTGCCCCTGGCCTTTTTTATGTGGCTCCCCTGCCTCTACATATCCCTAAAACCGGGCGAGATAAAACAGCAGGGAGAGCGTCTTGTTACAAGATTACCGAGATTATCAGGAATCACCTCAGTCGAGGGTTCTGATGCGGATATTTCGCCAGGCGACATCGTACGGTCCTTGCCCCCTTGGAATGCCGTGCACCTGCAGACCGATGAACCCCTTGGGATGCGTCTTGTAAATTTCGTCGTCTGTCAGATCGGCGATCTGATGGCCGTTGATCCAGGTTTGAATATGGTTCCCTTTGGCGACAACCCTGTATTTGTTCCACTGGCCATCCTTGAAGTATTTATGGGGAATCAGTTTATCTTTGGGGGTCAACCAACCTCGTCCGGTCGCCTCTCCGTAGATGTAGCCGGCTTCGGCGCCGTTGGGGCCACTGGCTTCGATTTCTACCTGCGGACCGTAGACACGCCCGTACTTCGCACCACCTTTGGGCTGTTTTGTTTTTGAACGAATCTGCACACCGGAGTTCAGTTTGTCATGAACCTTCACTTCGAATTCCAATTCAAAATCGCCGAACAGTTCATTGGAACAGAGGAAAGAGTTGGGGCTGCCTTCGTTCGTTGTTCCCCGGATCGTTCCATCGACAACTTCGTATTTGGCGGTTCCGTTTTTTTGCGTCCAGCCGTTGAGGGTTTTTCCGTCGAACAGGCTTTTCCATTCGCCTGCAAAAGTAGTGCTGGTTAAAAGCAGGGCGAGAGCAGCGAATGTAAAAGTACGATAACCAATTTTTCCGGGCATCAGAGGGCTCCTTAAAAAGTGCTTCAGGTGGGAAAATGAATCGGCGCAGTTCCTCACTCGATAATTTTATTGATGGGGAACTCGACAATTCCTGTTGCGCCCGCATTTTTCAACTGCGGGACGATCGAACGTACAATGGATTCTTCGATAATGGTACTGATCGCAACCCAGTCGGGGTCGGAAAGGGAAGAGACCGTTGGCTGTTGCAACGCGGGCAATCCCTGTAAGACCTGCTCGAGGTCTTTACGCCGCACATTGAGCATCAGGCCGACCTTCCCTTCAGCGGAAAGACAGGATTGCAGCATCAACGCGATATCGTTCAGCTTCTGTTTCTTCCAGGAGTCAACAGATGCGGTATTATTGGCAATGAGCCGTGTAGTGCTTTCGAGGACGACATCGACAATCCGCAGGTTATTGGCCCGTAGCGATGAGCCTGTTTCCGTCACTTCGACAATCGCATCGACCAGGCGGGGCGGTTTTACTTCGGTCGCTCCCCAGGAGAATTCGACATTCGCAATCACCCCGTGTCTGTCGAGATACTGGTTGGTCAGCCCGACTGCTTCAGTCGCAATACGTTTCCCTTCCAGATCCTTGACCGACTGGATGTCCGAATCTTCCGGGACGGCCAGAACCCACCGCACTGGTTTGCGACTCACCTTGGAAAAGACAAGTTCGCAAATTTCCTTCACGTCAGCATTGGTTTCAACAACCCAGTCGTGCCCGGTAATTCCGGCATCGAGGATCCCCTGATGAACATAGCGAGCCATTTCCTGTGCCCGAATTGTCAGGCACTCGATTTCCGGATCGTCAATCGTGGGGTAATAGGAACGGGAAGAGACCGAAATATTGTATCCCGCCTTTCGAAACAACTTGACCGTCGCATCCTGCAGTGAACCAGCCGGAATGCCCAGTTTTAAGACTTTTTCTGCCATCGAACAGTATTACTTTCAACTTCAACAAAGATAAACAAAACGAACTATCTTCCCGCCTGAACGGTACTGAACGGAAGAGGACAACAGGGTGACCTGAAAGCGAACTTCAAGCCGAGCATGTCTTCAGCCAGAGTACCAGCGCAAACAATGCGATGCCAGCGCACAGAGAGAAGAAACTGATTCCTCGCCGGTCTTGTCGGGGAATCCCGTTCAACTGGACAGGACTGGCTGGCCCAATAGGAGATATGAGGGCTGGCATGTGATCATATGTATTTGTCTTCAGAAGGGCCAAATCTTCGGGATCAGTAGCATGCTGATTCCCCAGAGAATCAGGCTGAGCGGCCCGCCGACGCGCAGAAAATCGCTGGTTCGGTATCCGCCGGGGCCGTAAACCATCAGGTTTGTCTGGAATCCGTGTGGAGTTGCGAACGATGCCGCGGCGGCGACCATGACGGTGATGGCAAAAGGTGTGGCGGAGACGTTCAAATCGGTTGCGGCAGTAAGGGCGATTGGGAAGATCAACATCCCGGCTGCCTTGGCGGTGATCAGGTTGGTCATAACCATTGTGATACCGTACACAGCCGACATGACGATCAAGGGATTACTCCCGGCTGCATTGATGACCGATTTCGCCAACAGACTGGCGGTGCCGCTTTGTTCCATCGCTTCCCCCAGGCCGATCCCCGCCGCAATGGTGACCAGAATCGACCAATCGATCGATCGCCTCGCTTCACTGGCGCGCACACAGCGGGAGAGGATCATCAAAGCTGCCGCGAACAGGGAGGCTTTCATCATTCCGAAACCGAGGATGGTCGCTGTAATGATCATAACACCCAGGATTACCTGAGCCATCCAGGCCTGTTCGTGCCGCAGGGGAGTTGAGTCTTCCACACGGCTGACGAGAAAAAAATCGCGGCTGTTGCGATGCAAATCTGCAAAAGAGGGATGCGCTTCCAGCAGCAGCGTGTCACCGGGAAGCAGAACAATGTCTCCGATTTTACCCCGAATGCGATGCCCATTGCGGGAAACGGCAATCACCACAGCATTGTATCTGGTGCGGAAGTGCATATCGCGAATCGTCTGATTGACGACCGGGCAGGTGTTGGAAACAACCGCTTCAATCAGGCAGCGATGCGAGCGTTCGGAATCGAGTTTGAAGACCTGTGTCGTTGCAGGTTTCAATCCGGCTACTTTGCGCAGGTCTTTGATTGATTCGACAACGCCGACAAAAATCAGACGGTCGTTTTCAAGAATACGGCGATCGGGAGAAATCGCGGGAAGCAATTCGTTATCCCGTTCAATCTCTATCAGATAGAGACCGGGGAGCGCCCGCAAGCCAGCTTCTTCGATCGACTTTCCGACCAGCGGACTGCCTGGTTCAACCATCATTTCAATGGTGTATTCGCGGGGATCATCAAACTGGGTTTCTGCGGAAACACGATCCGGCAGCAGCCAGCGTCCGGCTATCAGCAGGTAAATCAGTCCTACTATGGCAAGCGGAACACCAATGTAGGCAATTTCGAACAATCCAATCGGTTCAAACCCGGCCTCTGCAAACCACTGATTCAGAATGAGCGTCGTACTTGTCCCGAAGATGGTACACATTCCGCCCAGAATGGTTGCAAAGCTGAGAGGAAGCAGAAAACGCGAAACGGAAATGCCACATTTTTTCGACCAGTCATTGACAACGGGCAGCAGCATGGCCACCACAGGTGTGTTGTTGATAAACGCAGACATGATCGCAGAGGGAACAATCAGACGGATTTGGCCTGCAAAGATCGATTTGGGCTGACCGAGCAAGGATTGGGCCAGATGATTGATGGCCCCGGTCTGGTTCAGACCTTCTGCGACGATAAACAGCATGGCGACCGAGAAAAGGCCCGAGTTGGAAAACCCGTGCAGTGCTCCTTCGGTGTCCACCACTCCGGCGAGCAGCAAAAAAGCGAGCGCTCCGAGCAGAATGATGTCCGGCCCGATACGTGAGCGGATCAGGGCAACGATCGCTGCCGAGACAACCACCAGCGTGAACACGATTTGCCAATCCATCCCTCACAAGCTCCTACGGCGTGAGACATCTGTTGAATACAACTATTTCACGCCGACTTCACGTAACGCATCGAGAACCTGTTGATGAATGTTGCCATTGGTGACAATGACGCCCCTGTTTTCGGAAAGTTCGTGCCCCTGCGTAAAATCGAGTGGTTTGCCATTGATATCGGTTACGGTTCCGCCTGCTTCTTCGGTTACGAGAACTCCCCCGGCATGATCCCAGATCTTCTCCCGGTATCCGGGACGTGTCGGCAATCGCATATAAATATCTGCTTCTCCTCGCGCGACAACGCAATACTTGGCCTGACTATCAAGCCGCACTGGTTCTTCGGTAATGCCCAGAATTTTTGCAACTTGAGCCGAGTGACCATGTGAA
>JALTOP010000544.1 GCA_027000105.1 Planctomycetaceae bacterium
CGACTGGAGGTTCTGCCCGATGACAGACTCCCCGCGCGAGGGCCGGGTCGGGCGTATTATGAAGGCCGCAAGGGGGATTTCTTTTTGAGCGAATTGACGGCAAGTCATAACAAACAGCCGGCACCATTTGCGGAGGGTTCGGTCAGTTTCGGGAAGATCAGTATCGGCAACGGAAAAGCAGATGCGAAAAACGTGTTCGATGGCGACGGTTCAACCGGCTGGTCAACTTCGGGAAAGGAAGGGGAAGCGAATCACCTCGTTCTCGTTTTCAAAAAACCGATCCCGCCGGAAGGCACGCTCGACATTTCGATGCTGTTTGAAAGGCATTTTGCGGCGAGTTTGGGGCGTTTCCGTTTTTCTGTCACCACACAGAAAAAACCTGTGACTGCGAAAAAATATCCGGTTGAAATTGAAGAACTGCTCACCCGTGATAGCGATTCTCTTACAGAAAAAGAGCGGGAAAAACTACGCCGGGAATTTTTGCTTGTTGCCCCGGAACTGGCAGACGCTCGGAAAAAAATTGACGCGATTCGCGCGAAACTTCCGAAAAACCCGACGACAATGGTACTGCGGGAAAGACCGAAAGATAACCCCCGGAAAACGCATCGGCACCATCGTGGGGAGTATCTGAGTATTAAGGAGGAAGTGACGCCCGGAGTTCCTGCGCTCTTTCCGCCACTTGACAAAGGAGAAGAGGCCAACCGCCTTGCTTTGGCCAAATGGCTGGTCAGTGAAAAGAATCCGCTTGTTGCCCGTGTGGTTGTCAATCGGCAATGGCAGGCATTTTTCGGCAATGGTATCGTCCGTTCCCCCGATGACTTCGGCACTCAGGCCGATCCCCCCACGCACCCGCAACTTCTGGACTGGTTGGCGACCGAATTTGTCAAACGAGGCTGGTCGAGGAAAGAGTTGCACCGGTTGATTGTCAATTCGGCGACCTATCAACAAAGTGCGCAGGTCGGCGGGAAACTGCATCAGATCGATCCTGACAATCGCCTGCTGGCGCGCGGCCCGCGGTTTCGCGTCGATGCGGAAACCATTCGAGATTTATTGCTCAGTGCGAGTGGACTGCTTTCGAAAAAGATGTACGGCCCAAGTGTCTATCCGCCACAACCGGCCAGCGTCACCGCATTGGCTTACGGGAATATGAAATGGCCTGTTTCAACTGGAGAAGACCGTTATCGTCGTTCTCTTTACACATTCAGCAAACGAACCGCACCATTTGCTGCGTTCACAACATTCGATGCGCCCACCGGCGAAACCTGCACCGTTCGCAGAGACCGCAGCAACACGCCGCTGCAGGCGTTGACCTTGCTCAATGATGAAATGTATCTGGAAATGGCGGTTGCGCTGGCTCGCATGACTGTCAACGAAAACAGGGACGAAAATGTTTCAAAGGAAGAACTGGCCCGGCAACGAGCCCGCTTTCTGTTCCGCAGACTGTTAACCCGTCCCCCCAGCGAACGGGAACTGGAACTGCTGGTTCATTTTTACCAATCCCAACTGCATCGGCTGGGACAATCAGAATTAAAAGCGGCGGAGATCCTTGACGAAAAGGAAGCTTCCAACGAACCGGCCTCCAATGAGTTAGCCGCCTGGGAACTGGTGGCCCGTGCGGTGATGAATCTGGATGAAACAATCACCAGCCCATAATTGGTATGCCATCGTGATCTGTCAGCATATTGGCAGCATTTACCATTTATCGAATCATTTATCGATGGGCATCATCCATCGGGAAGTTACCCGCTGATGGTTTTATAGCCCGTTGACGGTTTCGTAGTTTTGTAGTGGAGTGGCACGGGCAACATTTGCCTTGCATCTGCAATTTGACGTAACTGCTTACCAGAACCTGTTCTGTTGCAGGCTGTTCTGTCACAACCTGTTAGCGTGCAGAGTCATTTGCCGAGCCATTCAAACCGCAGGGAAAATTGTTGCCAGGATGCAGGTCATTGCGAACCCGAAAACGCTCAGGAGCGTCAATAATGCGGTCCAGGTGCGGATGCTTTCCCATTCGGTCAGTCCTCCCATTTGCGAAAAGACCCAAAAACCGCTGTCATTCATCCAGGAAAGCCCCAGCGAGCCGAATCCGACCGACATGGCAAGATAGACCGGATGAATCGACAACTCCGCCGAGGCGGGAAGCATCGAGGCAAGCATCGAAGCAGCTGTAATCATCGCGACAGTGCCCGAGCCCTGTGCAATTTTCATCATAAAAGCGAGGCCGTAGCCGATGCTCATTAGAAGCAAGGCGTGTGTTGTTGCTTCCCCACCAGCGAATATTTCCTGGACAGCATCGCCGACACGTGCCTTTTGCAGCATGGCGCCAAAGGCTCCCCCGGCTGAAGTGATAAGGATAATCAATCCGCCACTTTTTAACGCTGTTTCCGCAACGGTTCCCATTTGAGATAACGAGGGGCGATGTTGGCGATAATACACTCCCATGGCGACAAAAGTGGAGATCAGCATGGCGACGTTCTTGTCTCCGAAGATCAGAAATATTTTCCACATTGTCGAAGGATCTTGTCCCTTGATCTCGAAAAACGGCCTGCCAAAAGCGACTCCGGCTATCAGCAGAACGGGTAATGCGATTGGCAGCAGCGAGGCAAACAATCCCGGGAGTTGGTCTTCGTCAATCTCGGGGACATCTTCCGCCCCCGGCATCGGTCGTACCGGGAAGTCGGTTTTCGAGTCGATCCAGTAGGCAAAAGCAAGCCCGAGCAAAGCGCACGGAATTCCAACCGCTGCCCCGGCGAGAATCATTGTCGCCAAATCGATTCCCAGTTCTTCAGCCATGAACAACGGGCCGGGTGTGGGAGGCACCAGAGTGTGTGTAATGACTGCGCCGGCTGCGATCGCAACCAGATAACGGGTGTAGCCCTCTCCAGTCCGCTTGTACATCGAACGGGCCAGAGGGACCAGCAAATAGAACACGGTATCGAAAAAGACGGGAATTGATAGAACAAAGCCGGAAGAAAGCAGAGCCAGCCCTCCCCGTTTCACGCCGAGAAAACCCAATGTTGCCCGCACGATGCGATCCGCGGCCCCACTTTCCATCAAACACTTACCGATGATCGTTGCCGCCGCTATCACGATGCCTATTTTTCCGGCAGTCGTTCCGAAGGCGGTTGCCACATCGGAAACACTGGTCACCCATTCGCCTTTTTCGGAGAGACTGACCCAACCGCCCGGAGCCAGCAAGCTGACCACAATCGCCGCGGTTATCAACGAAAGAAAAGCGCCTATGCGCAACACGACAATCATCCCAATGACGATTGCCATCCCGATGAGCAAGGTGATGAGTGGGTTCATAATCGAATTTCACATTTTTCACGATGGTTTGGTTTTAGCCGGATCAGTGGTATATTACGGGAGATTTGTTGATTATGAAAGGATGCGAAACCGGAAAATGGTAGTGGATAAGTCGTGGATATACAGTGCCGCCTTCTGTCGGGCTTCAACATCTCAAGGAGATTTGAGTTTCAATCGGATGGCTGGTTGCATTTTGATTCCTGTTTTGTTTAAGCGCTGGGAGTAGAATCAGCGATACGATAGCCAGCAGGCAGGTCGATCTTTTCACCTGCCGGTCTTTCCGATTCATTCTCGGCATAGGTCTTTGCAAGGCGTTGTGCTACAACTCGAAATGGTGACCAGGATTCCATAAACAGGATTCTGGGAACTGGAAACCGGGAAAGAGACGCGATTGAGACACGTTCAGGGCACATTCGGGGCACATTTGAGTGAGCAAAGGATTTTCTGAAATGAAACCGGTCAAATCTGCAGGCGGTTGGCGGGCCATTCTCTATACATGGAAGAAGTCTCGCGAGGCGGGGGGAATTTTCAAGCTTTGGAGAGCGATGCGTTCCCGAAACGCCTGCAAAACTTGTGCCTTGGGGATGGGCGGACAGAAGGGCGGGATGGTGAACGAACGAGGTGCCTTTCCGGAAGTCTGCAAAAAAAGTCTGCAGGCAATGGTCGCCGATATGCAGGGGGCGATCCCTGATCATTTTTTTGAAACCTACTCGGTCGCGCAACTGCAGCAATTCACACCCAGGCAGTTAGAGCATGCCGGGCGGTTGACAAGGCCGATGCTTTATACGAAAGGAGAAAACTATTACAGGCCGATCTCATGGGAGCAGGCGTTTCAGAAAATTGCGGATAAGCTGAAATCTGTTTCTGCGGATGAAACATTCTGGTATTTCAGTGGACGCAGTTCGAATGAGGCCGGTTTTCTGCTTCAACTGTTTGCCCGGCTGTACGGCACCAATAACGTCAATAATTGCAGTTACTACTGTCACCAGGCCAGCGGAGTCGGTTTGAACAACACCTTTGGTACGGGAACAGCCACGATTACGCTTGAAGATGCGGAAAGTGCAGATCTTGTCTTCCTGATCGGCGGGAACCCCGCCAGCAACCACCCCCGTCTGTTGAAAACCTTGATGCAGGTTCGGCGAAAAGGGGGGGAGGTGATCGTGATTAATCCGGTGATCGAACCGGGTTTGGTCAATTTCAGTATCCCCAGTGATCCGATCAGTCTGCTGTTCGGTTCGAAGATCGCCTCTCTCTATGTGCAGCCCAATATGGGAGGCGATTTGGCCTTGTTGACCGCGATCGCCAAGAGAATCGTCGAGATGGACGCCCACGATGAAAATTTTCTTATCAAACATACCGAGGGGTGGGAGGAACTGAAAGAACACCTCGCTCGCCAGGAGATGGCTGAACTGAGTCGATTGGCAGGCGTTACCGAGCAGGAAATTGATCGCATCGCCCGCCTGTATGCAAAATCACGCAAGACGGTCTTTTCGTGGACGATGGGGGTAACGCATCATGTTCATGGTGTGGAAAATGTTGAAGCGATTGGCAATCTCGCCTGTTTGCGGGGCATGGTTGGCCGCCCGGGCGCGGGAATGATGCCGATTCGTGGACATTCGAATGTGCAGGGGATCGGTTCGGTCGGGGTCACTCCGAAACTGAAAGACGCCATCTTCAACTCGTTGGAGACAGAGTACGGACTTCAGCTTCCGACATCCGATGGTCTCGATACTCTTGCCTGTGTTGAAGGAGCTGCTTCGGGCAAGCTGAAAGTCGGTTTCTGTCTGGGCGGAAACCTGTATGGATCCAATCCGGATTTGAATTACGCCCGGAAGGCTCTTTCCAATCTGGAAATGTTGGTGACGCTCAGCACAACGTTGAATACGGGCCATGCCTGCAGCCTGGCAGATGAATCGTTAATTCTTCCCGTTTTGGCGCGGGACGAAGAACCGCATCCAACAACACAGGAATCGATGTTCAACTATGTTCGCCTGAGTGATGGAGGCCCCAAACGACTTGAAGGGCCGAAAAGCGAAATCGAAGTGATCGCGAAGATTGCTCACGAAGTGCTCGGAGATCAGGGACCGGTTCAATGGAGTGAAATGGTACAGACCAGTCGGATTCAGGAGATGATCTCGAAAGTTGTTCCCGGTTACGCCCAGATTGGCGATATTGCTCAATCGAAAAAAGAGTTTCAGATTGAAGGGCGAACTTTCCATGAGCCCAGCTTTGCCACACCAACGGGAAAAGCGAGATTGCATACCTGCAAACTTCCCTCGGCCAGAAGAGAGGGGGAAATCCGGCTGATGACAGTTCGCAGTGAAGGTCAGTTCAATACGGTCGTCTACGAAGAATACGATCTCTATCGGGGAGTCGATCGCAGAGATGTCATCCTGCTTCATCCGGATGACCTCAGCAGGCTCGGTTTGCATCATCGTCAATCGGTGAAAATTAAAAGTGAAGCGGGAGAAATGGAGGGTATTCTCGCCTACGAATTTGCAGGCATTAAACCGGGCAATGCCCTGATGTATTATCCGGAAGCGAATGTGCTGGTGCCCCGTCATACCGATCCGCGTTCCCACACACCGGCTTACAAGGGAATTCCCATAGAGATCACAGCTTGATATACTCCGGACGCTTCCGGTATGAGAGACGTTACCGGAAACAGATCAAGCTGCTTGAGAGAAAACAGGCTTTGCGGTGAATTCATGCAAAGTGGAATGAACGCAAAGTGGCATAAAACAATTCTATTACCTCAGGTGGATTACTTTAGATCCGTTATTACAGATCCGTTACTACCGTGTACCGCTGGTCAAGCAGGGTACAGGAAATATTCAGACAAGGGGAAGTCGCATAATGGCTAGTCAGGACGATAGCAACGATAACAACCAGAACAATCCGGAACAGGAAAAACCGCTCGATTTCATTCGGGAAATTGTGGCCCGTGATGTCGCAGTTGGAAAACATGGGGGGCGGGTTCAGACACGTTTTCCTCCTGAACCGAACGGCTATTTACATATCGGTCACGCGAAAAGCATCTGTTTGAATTTTGGGATCGCCAGCGAATTCAATGGCCAGTGCAATCTTCGCTTCGATGATACCAATCCGACCAAGGAAGAGGCAGAGTTTGTCGATTCAATCAAGGAGGATGTCAACTGGCTCGGCTTCAGTTGGGCCAGGGAATGCTATGCGAGTGACTATTTCGAGCAGCTCTATCAGTGGGCGGAAGAGTTGATCAGGCAGGGAAAGGCCTATGTCGATAGCTGTTCGCTGGAAGAAATGCGATCTCATCGTGGTACCGTCACACAGGCGGGGACAGCTTGCGAGCATCGGGATCGGTCTGTCGAGGAAAATCTCGATCTGTTTCGGCGAATGAAGGCGGGGGGATTTCCGAACGGGGCACACGTGTTGCGGGCCAAAGTCGATCTGGCAGCCGGCAATATGAACATGCGGGATCCCGTCATGTATCGCATTCTGCATTCGGAACATCATCGCACCGGGAATGACTGGTGTATCTACCCCATCTATGATTGGGCGCACGGGCAGAGCGATTCGATCGAGAAAGTGACACATTCGATCTGCACGCTGGAATTTGAAATTCATCGTCCGCTTTACGACTGGTACATCGAGCAACTCGGGATTTTTCCCTCAAAGCAGTACGAATTTGCGAGACTGAATCTGACATATACGGTGCTTTCCAAGCGGAAATTGCTGGAGTTGGTTGAGGGAAATCATGTGTCCGGCTGGGATGATCCCCGCATGCCAACATTGGCGGGGTTGCGTCGTCGTGGTTACACGCCAAAATCGATACGGATGTTTTGCGAAAAAATTGGTGTCACCAAATACAACGGCATGACCGATCTGGCGCTTCTCGAAAACTCGCTGCGGGAAGATTTGAATCGTTGCGCACAGCGACGCATGGCGGTTCTGGATCCGTTGAAGGTAACGATTACGAATTATCCGCAGGGGCAGACCGAATTACTCGATGCTGTCAACAATCCGCAGGACGAATCGGCAGGCAAAAGGGAGGTGCCTTTTTCAGGAACGATTTATATTGAACGGAACGATTTCATGGAGGACGCGCCGAAAAAGTTCTTCCGGCTTTCGGTCGGCCGGGAAGTGCGCCTGCGTTACGCCTATTTTTTGAAGTGCGAGGATGTTGTCAAAAACGAGGCTGGTGAAGTCGTTGAACTGCTTTGCACCTACGATCCGGAAACAAGAGGAGGCAGTGCGCCGGATGGTCGCAAGGTGAAGGCGACCATTCACTGGGTTTGTGCGGAAAATGCCGTCGATGCCCAAGTGAGACTCTACGATCATCTTTTTCAGATCGAGAATCCGAATGATCTCGCTGAAGGAGAAGATTTCAAAGAGCACATCAACCCGAATTCGCTGATCCTGGTGGATCATGCCAAGCTGGAGCCGTGTCTGGCTGAAGCCAGACCAGGTGATCATTTTCAGTTTGAACGACTCGGCTACTTCTGTGTTGATAGGGACTCCACCAAAGAAAAACCGGTGATAAACAGAACGGTCACACTCAGAGACACCTGGGCGAAAGCGAACAAGAAAAAATAGAGAGGAGTTCCAGCGCAGCCCCATCCCCGATTCTTGTCGATGCGTTCTTTATCGATTGATTCCGGGGAGTGACTTTTTGGAGAACGGCCTTCCAGTGCCCAAAACTACACAGGTATCAGCCGAAGCCGCTGGCTGAATCTGATTGACTGGAATTCGCAAGTCGCATTTTTGTTTACTGGATTTTATCGGCCAGACTCGGGCCGACCAGCACTCACCGATGCGTCTGTAACTGGGGAGGATTCCGGTTGAGGCGAAATTCCGCTGCGAATAGTCGAACGTGTTGACGCTGGTCGGTCGATAGTCTTTGGTTGATGGTACCCGGGAGTACCCCGACCAGGATTCGAACCTGGAACCTACGGCTTAGAAGGCCGTTGCTCTATCCAATTGAGCTATCGGGGCGTGCTTCTATCGCCTCCGGGACAAAATCCCGCGCGACCTCTTGTTCGTTGATGTTAGACCTGCTTTGCAGGAAACAGGTTCGCGAGATGATAATCTGATAGACTTCCGGAAACCAGTCAGGATTCTCCTCTTCTGGGGGTTCCTGACAGATTTTTTAATTCTTTTTCGTCACATACACGTAGTAGGCACCATATTCTGTGCCGGTTTTTGTATGAAACAGAGCTTTCATCGTTGTTTTTCCTGCCCTGAGGGGAACGCGAAAGAGAATTTCGGTGGCGTCTTTGGGGACGGGTTTCGATTCGCGAAATGGGCCGATTTGCAGACTCGCCCGGACAGCAGGAATCGCCTTTCCCGCAGTCGCGCGGTAGGCTTTGACGCCGGGAACATCCTTGCCGGGCGGCAACGGGGCCGTGATGGGGTGATCAATCACTTTGGGCCACCTTCGCAGCGCAATTTCGTACATTCCATCTTTGACGCTTTTGACATTCCAGTACCCCGTGTTTTCCCTTCCGTTGTAGGCGTTGCGAATGTGAGCCTGATTCCAGGGAGTCAAATGGGTTGTGATCCAGTCGTGCGATGTCAATCTCGAGGGGTTTTCATGTGGATCACCCAGGTAGATTGCAGTAGAGTTGGCGAAGGTCGGTTCAAGTTCCGCCCACCAGTGTTCGTAGAAATTCCGCAGTCGTCGGGTGACGTCTGGAAAGCCGGAGGCAACATCGCTTTTCTGTGACGGGTCTTTTTTTATATCGTACAATTCTTTACCGTTGATGAGCCGCCAGCGTGATGTCATCACCGCACTTTTTCGCCATTTGATCGGATCTTTTACCCGCTGCGAATCCGTTACAAGGATTCGGTCGGGCCAGTCAGTGCATTCCGGTTGATACAGGATCGGTTTGAGGCTGACGCCATCGAATTTCAAATTTTTCGGAATCGGTATCTGACAAAAATCCATCAGCGTCGGAAGAATATCGACGTGGGCGGTAATGGGGTTGACATCTTTGGGTTGATTCAGTTTCCCGGCGGGCCATCGGATGAAAAAAGGAACCCTGTGTCCACCGTCGTATTCACTACCTTTTGATCCGCGCATTCCTGCGTTGAAAACTTTGCTGCCCGTTGAAGTGCCGTTATCTGTGGTGAAGATGAAGATCGTGTTCTGTTCGAGTCCTTCCCGTTTGAGAAATTTTCGGAGCTCGCCGACGTTGTAGTCGATATTGGCAATCATTCCATAGAAATTTGCAAGCTTCACGCCGAGGTGCTGATATGGCTTGCTCCACTCGGGAGGGGAGTGCATCGGGCCGTGCGGTGCGTTGGGAGAGAGATGCACCAGAAACGGTTTTCCCGATTCTTTTTGAGCTTTAATGAATCGCCTGGCGTAATCGAAAAAGACATCCGTGCAAAACCCTTTGACCGGCACCGGTTTGCTATTGTGCCAATAACTGCCATCGAAATAGGCGTTATCCCAGTAGTCGGGAGTCTGGCCGACACCGCCGCCTCCAAGCCGGAGCACTTCGCTGTAACCGCGATCTTCCGGCCGATACGGATAGTTGTCTCCCAGATGCCATTTCCCGAACATTCCCGTTGCGTAGCCGGCGTCTTTGAAAATCTGTCCCATTGTGATTTCATTTTCACGCAACATCGAACGCCCCATGATTGTGTGCCAGACACCGGTTCGATTTGTCCAGTGACCAGTCACAAAAGCGGAGCGTGTCGGTGAGCATGTTGGTGAAACGTGGTAATCAGTCAACCGGATCGATTCTGCATACAGTTTGTCCAGATGAGGCGTTTTCAGGACAGGATTTCCCAGGCAGGACAGATCGCCATAGCCTTGATCATCCGTGATGACAATCACCACATTGGGGCGTTCGGCACCTTCACATCGGTATTGCATGATGAGAAAAAAGCCGACGCACAGCAAACCAAAACAATGTGCTAAACCAGAACAGTATGCTCGATTCATCTCTCTCTCCTCCCAATGCGGCTTTGCAGGACAGAATCATTGGAGCAAAAACGACCCGGGCTTTCAATCGAATTCGATTCCAGACAGGGGCATGATAAAGCGGTATGGAATAGATATTTTTGGCAAAAACGCATGGAAACAGAGAAACTCTTGCAGGAGAGGCGTGTTTAATGTCACAGGTGTGTCCGCATCTGATCAGTTTGGACAGGCTTGAGATTGAACAGATTTGAACTGATGCGGTTTCTGGTCTTTTGAAACAGGCGTTTTTATCGAATTCGGAATAGAACAAAGGAGCGGGTAAAATGAGGTTGCACGGTATTTTGGTGGCCCTTGTGGTTTTGACATCTTCGACATCTCTGCTGTTTGCGGGGCCTGGACCGGGACCGGGCAGGGGAAAAGGGAAAGGAAAGCCTGGCCCTGGCGGTAAAGGAAAGCCGTCGCCGGAGATGGTTCTGAAGCATCTCGACAAGGACGGCAATGGAAGTATCAGCAAGTCGGAAGCTCCCGAAAGGATGGCCAGCCATTTTGATAAGCTGGATGCTAATGGAGATGGAGCGGTCACTCTTGATGAATTGAAGGCAGCCTTCAAAAAGCGGGGAGGAATGGGAGATCGCGGAGGCCGGGGTCTTGGAGGCAAGGGCTTTGGTGGCAAAGGAAGGCCGACTCCGGAAGATTTCATTAAAAGGTTCGATAAAGATGGCAATGGAACAGTCAGTAGAGGCGAGTTGCCCGAAAAAATGCAGCAGAAATTTGATAAAATTGATCAAAATTCAGATGGCGCGATTGACGTGAACGAAGTGAAAGCCTTGTTTGCCAAACATGCTGCCAAGGGAGGAAAAGGCCCTCATAGACAGAAGCCTGATGGTCAGAAACCTGCCAAATAAGCAGTTCGGGTCAATTGTTCAATATTCGAGATGGAAAATGACGTTCCACCGGCAAGTTTTCGCTTGCCCTCCAAGCGACTCTACAGGACAAATTCGTTCTGTAGAGTTGTTTCTTTTAATGAGCAGTGCATTTCAGAAAGCAGTGCAGTTTTGATTCGGAAAGCACCAAAGGCATCCGTCGGGGCAGCCTATTCTGAATCCAACGCGTTCCAGAGGACACCGGTGAAATAGTCCAGTGCGGCTCGCGTTTCGATTTCGGTGACCACTTCGATATTCGAATCCTGATTTCTCAACTTCCGCTGATCGAACAGAGTCATTCCTTTTGTCAATTTCCCATCTGTTTCGACCTGCATCGACATCAAACGTCGTGAAAAAATTTGTGGTCTGGAAACGGCACAGAGTGCTGCCATTTCGTGAAGTGGTACTCCCTCCTGACCGAGATATCTGCGGGAAGCCCGCAAGGAATAAGGGAGAAGTTGATCGAATAGCCGCGTGATCTCGGAATTTTCAACACGGGGCAAGCGATCGAGTTCCGAAAAGTTGAGCAAGAGCTGATTCGAAACATCCAGAGGAACGAGAATCTTGTCCACCGAGGATTCCATCACGAACTTTGCTGCCTGCGCATCTGCATAAAAGTTTCCTTCAGCTGCTGCTGTAATGTTTCCGCCGACATTGATTGATCCACCCAGGCAGATCAGGTTTTCCAACTCCTGCAACAATCCCGGGGTGGATTCAATCGCCAGCTTCAAATTTGTCAGCGGCCCGAGAGTCAGTAACGTGACTTCACCAGGCTGGGAACGGATGGCATCGACAAGAACCTTTACTGCCTGTTTGGGGGTCGCTCGCGGGACGGCTGTGACCGGACAATCACCCAGGCCACTCTCACCGTGAAGGACTGATGCAGGTATATCTTGAAGCGTTGAGATGGGAACTTCGGATTCATTGGAGCAAAAACCGAGACGGGGATGTTTGGGCAAGTCGAGTCGATTGAAAATTGTTTGCAGATTTCGATTTGCCTGTTCACCGCTGACAACACCCTGGCAGGCAGTCACAGCGAGCAGGTCGATTTCCGGGTCAAGTGCTGCAACGATGATCGTAATGGCATCGCCGATGCCCGCATCTGCGTCGATGATCAACTTCTTTTTACGTTTTCTCATAAAAATTTTTCAGGGTGAGTTTGGAAATGGTCAAATCGGTGATTTTTCACCCTACACTCCAGGTCGCCGCTATCGTATACTTCACGTGATATGCTTTCTACCCGAGAAAGACGGGAGGAGGCGAAATCAGGTCAGGCGGGAAAGTGGAACTCCATACAGGAGACACAATCCCGGGAGTAGATTGTGATGGAAGATTCTCTACGCGGACAATTTCTTCTGGCGTCGAAACATTTGCTCGACCCGAATTTCTTTCGCACGGTTGTTCTTATTTTGGAACATGGAGCCGAGGGGGCGATGGGGGTGGTCATCAACCGTCCTTCTTCCGTGAATGTTGCCAGTGCCTTGGCCGGACATATTGATGTCTGCGACTCTGAGAGCGTCATTCATGTCGGTGGGCCTGTCGAGCCGTCTATGTTGAGTATGTTGCATGAAAACCCGAATTGGGGAGGCGACGATATCGTGGTCGCTCCCGGCATTTATGTCGGAAGCAGTGAAGAAGCATTTAGAGAAATTGTAAACGCCGACCTTGAAGAGCCTGGTAGCAGGTTCCGCATCTATTCCGGCTATGCAGGTTGGCAAAGTGGGCAACTTGAAGCTGAAATCGGACGGGGCGACTGGTTCACTTTGCCTGCAACTGGCGAGTTCGTGTTCCATTCGAATCCTTATAGCGTCTGGGATGAGGTTCTTGGCGAATTCCACAAACAGCACCGGATCCTGCCTATCCCGACCGATAAAGCCGAATGGAATTAATGATGGAATGACTGTTGACCGACCGTTTATCTGGTGGGGAGACCGGCATCTCTTTTCTGGCGTCAATCCCGTGGTCATCTCATTCGTTCATCGCCAGAAGTAGTGTTCGGGAACTTGTTCCGGTTCGTCGTTTATAACTGTGGTGTAGAAAACTTCTATGCTGCGACCGCTGGTGAGAAGCTCCACGGCAACAACCTGCACATCTCGATTGGGAGCGTTGTAAAGCGGAGCAAGCAGCCAGTCTGTGATGAGAGATTGAAATGTTTAGCGGCAGGAAACTTCAACGGCAGGAAAAGCCGGGAGTGTGCAGAACTCGCGTGCCATCTGTTTGCAAAACGAATCATCTGCCCAATCAGTCTGTAAAACCAATATCTGTAATATCCATGATTAAAGAATTCCCATGGTTAACAGTTTGCGAACGGCTCACCTGTATTGAAGAATATCAGTTCGGTTTTGGTTATCAGAATGAACCAGCCGTGATGGCCTTGCAATGATGGACTTCGATTCCTGTACTTTGCCCACTGTAATAAAGGGAGGTTGGAAAGATGCGTTGGAGTGTCGCGGTTCTTGTTTCGTCCGTTGTTGTCTATTTGTGGGGATTCTTTTTCTATGGTCTCAGTGGAATACCGGAGCGGACGATTCTTGAAATCAAGGAGGAGGCTCAGGTCAGCCAGCAGTTGAAAGAGCAATTTCCCGATAACGGCGTCTATTTTCTTCCTTCCTCGATTCATGATGAAAAGAAACTTCAGGAGCTTTACAGAAAAGGGCCGGTCGCGATTGTTCACATGACAAGTGTCAACGGACGGGAGATGATGGATCCCGGTATTCTCATTTCCGGTTTCAGTCACATCATGCTGACTTGTATCGCACTCTGTTTTTTGCTTGGTCTGGTCAATAACGCACTATCCGGCTGGTCGAGCCGTTTTGTTTTTTTCCTGCTTGTCGGGCTTCTTGTCGCTTTTTATGGCCCGATTGGCGAAGCGGTCTGGTGGAAACAGTCCTGGCTGTTTCAGATGGCCAATGCCCTTCATGATTGGATTGCCATTTCATTGGCAGGTCTGGTGATCTCCTTTATCGCTCCTTCATCCCCATGTAAGCGGGCCTGCTGAAAAGCAAGGGATTCCGAGACTCTTAAAAAGAGGAGACGTATTCACGAGACAGCGTGCAGGAACGTGTAATATAGGTGTCTTTCAGAACCGTGGGAGTGATCCAGCCATTCGCGTTCATGGGAATGCGAACCTGGACGGTCACTTCTTCTGTCGTCGAACGGATATCTGTGGGAGTGACTGTAACGACGGCCTGTTGCAATCCGACCCGTTGCAGTTCATCTTCCGCGGATTGTTGGGCGTTCGCCGCGGTGGCTCCGGGGAGTGTTCCACGCCTTGCACCTTCGTAGGCGGCCTGTTCTGCAGTATGCGTGATCATGCTCAATCTGCAAAAGTCAAACGCGGCAAGAAAGAGCAGAAACAGTATGGGAGCTGTCAACGCAAATTCGACAACAGCCGCTCCGTTTCGCTGACGGGAGGAATCAGTTTGGGATTGTTTACAGGGATTTGTTCGCATGACATCTCCTGTTTGCTTGAATCGTCAGGTCACTCATGATGCTCGATGTTCCGGATCAATCGATTAAAACAACGGGGAGCATCTTGGCGAGTTCTTCGAAAACGTCTTCCAGGGTTTCGGAATCTGGAGCCACGTAAGATCGTCCCCCGGTAATTGAAGCGACTTGTTCCATTGTGTACTGGTCAGCAGCTGCAAGAAACGAAATCGTATGAATGGTGATGTTGGCATCGGCTGCATCCTGCGCAGCCTCGATCGGATCGCGTCCCGTATTCCATTGTCCGTCTGACATTAGAATGATCGTTTTTTGGGCAAGCGAGTTTGTTGAAGGATCTGTCAGCAATTCGACAGCCTTGTCGATTCCCGCAGACATGTTCGTGCCCCCCATCATGATGTCGTTATACTTATCTGCTATCGCAGCATTGATACTCCCCAGGTTTTGTCCCAACGGGACATCGACGATCGTGGCGGGAGTATAATGCCCGGAGTAGGGATACCAGTAGGAACTGAGAACGATATCCGATCCCCAGGTGACAACACCGACATCGGGCTGGATTTGAAGTAACCCGACAGTGGAGACGAATCGTTGGATCGCCCCGTCAAGAGCCGCCCAGCGACTTCCAACGGGATTGGGAGGTGTAATGTATCCAGAGGGGTAATCAGGTGTGCCGGAGGGATAAGACCAACTGTATCCCGATTCATCGAAACACATCGAATGGGAGCGATCCAGGCACAAGATAATTTCCTGGACAAGGTTCGCCGCCACGGCAGTGTGCTGGGGAGTAAAATTGGATTGTCCCAGAATTCTTCCAAAGAAAAGCGGTACCGTCGAATTGGGAGAATCGTCCGTCATTCCAACGGTAACCTGAATGGCTGAATAAGGCTGTTCATTTGGCAGAAAAGCCCAGCTGCCATCGCTGTTGACTTCCGTTCGACCAAATTGAATATCGTTGTCGGAGATCTGGATTTGTTGCCCGGCAACGTTGTTGCGTTGGACCAACGCTTTCGCTGCGGCAATCCCCGCGGAGGTGCTTTCAGTTCGTGTGAGCGCTTCCATGCCCGCCTTGGCAGAGGCATCCGCGGCGACTCGCAACTCTGTTCGGACAAGCTGCATGTAGGCGACATCAACAGTGAATACCAGTGAAACGAGAAAGATCGACATCATGACCGCGATAAGCACCAGCATGGCTCCGCTTCGGGAGTTCCAATCGGCATGACTTGAACAGGATCGATTCCGAATTATTTTTTGTGAGTATATCATGGTGAGATTGCCTTTCGAAATCCGGGTTTCCCGGTCATTGCATTAGTACTGCTGACGAACCATTGTGACCTCCGCACTTAAGTTTCTGTTCAGGTAAAAATCTACGGGCATGTCGTAATTTGATTCGGCAGGGGCTGTTACCAGAACGGTAATTTCTGTACCAGATGCAGTTGTCGTGTCGAAGCTGGGGCTGAAACTGATGGATGCGTCTGAGATGCCTTTGGCTGTGGCTATTTCATCGAATCGATCAATCGCTTCCTGCATCGATGCGCTATCACGGGTTGCTTCTTTGGCGGCCTCGTAAGCGCATATTGTCAGATCCTGCTTCAACTGTATGAAATGGGCTGCCTCGATTCCGCCGAATACCAGCAAAACGAGAACAGGCAGGCAGAGAGCCATTTCGACTGTCGCCGTTCCGTCACGTTTCCCTTCAATCAGTCCGTCGGAAGCGTTCGAGAATGGAAGACTCGTACTATTTTCAGACTTGACAGATGAATTCATAAGCTCTTCACCAAATAATGGATTTGTTTGAGAGCTCCATCATCAATTTCACTTGGTTCGGCAAGATCCGTACCAGGAGGGCATCCCTCTCCAACGAAACCTAGCTCGAAGAAAAGCGAATGAGACCGAAAGAATCATTTTCTTTCCGTAATCAACCTGATTATCTGTGCGGAGAACAGAATCAATATGGTTCTGAGGAATTTGTCGTCACGTGGCAATTTCCAAACAGACCAATAATAACTGAACGCCGTATTTGCCATCGATATACCCCGAAAACTGTGATTCAGCGGGGAAAATTGCATAGTGCGAAAAGCCGCATTCAGCGATGATCAGCTTGGGATCGGTTTTTTCGTTGAATTTTTTCAACAAAATCAGTTCTACCTCAGAGGATAATTTTATGCACTTTTCGACGGGAGAATTTCGATTTCAACTGCATGGGAAGGTCGACCGATCAGCCACGCCCGATCATTTCCGCTTTCGTATTCACTCAAATCGTGATTCCGCCTACAATAATCCACGTAGTCAGCTTGCCCCAATTACAGACATCGAAGCGTCGCGCAGTGGGGGCAATTATTTTGCCGGGGCTGTAACCGACTGCGGATATCAGATGATTGAAACCAGCAGTAAAACAGAACTGCCGTTCACGGAGTGTAGGTTGACGGGCATCTGCACGCGGCGAATACCTTCACCGTTAATCGTATGGAAACAGTTGCGGTCATGAATCGCTCCTCGGAGAATTCTTCTTTGAAGCAGATGAAGGAATCACTGGCAGAAGCGGTGATCAAGGCGGGAATGCGCAAAGAGGAAAAAGGCGGCAATTCAAACGGAAGCAGTCAGCACAATGATCAGGCATCAGTGGTCCCACCTAAAGAAGTGATTACCCCGGAAGGCACAGCGATTCAACCCAGCCCTTCAGCTTCAGCGGTTTCATCGGACAGCAGACAGCACACCCTGGAAACAGGAGCCTCTTCTTCACAAGCATCGGTATCTAAAGCAGCCGAGCCTGAAATACCAGCAAGAAAACGTTTCTCGAAACACTCCGCGCCCCGGCGATTTCAGCGTACCGAAATAAAAGACCGAAACAAAAGGAGAGATTCTTCTGAACGACAGCCAGGAGGAATGGTCAGGCATCTTCTCGAAGCCCTGGTGCTCTTGGCGTTGGCTGTCACGTTGTTTCGCACGTTTGTTCTGGAAGGATTCATGATTTCGACCGGTTCGATGGCTCCCACTCTTCGTGGCTATCATTATCGTATTGTTTGTCCGGATTGCCAGTTTCATTTTGCCTGGACTGCGACGGAAAAAAATTCCCGCTTTCCGTTGCGCACCCTTGGCCGCAACGATGTGAAGAAGACGGCGAACAGTTCAAAGGAACAGGATAAAATTGTTTGTCCCAATTGTGGCTATTCTCACATCAGCGGTAGCCACCTGATCGTCAATGAAGGTGATCAGCTGTTGGTCGATAAATTGGCTTTCGAATGGAATAAACCTCGACGCTGGTCCGCTGTTGTCTTTCGGAATCCACACCGGCCGACACAGGCGTATGCCAAAAGAATTATTGGTCTTCCGGGAGAGGTTGTTTCGCTCAGGAATGGCAATGTTTACGTGGATGGGAAAATTCAGCGGAAAAATCTGGCCGAACAGAAGCAGGTGAGAATTCTGGTTTCCGATTCAAAATATCGTCCGCAATTCCAGGATGACAATTACAAAGATTGCTGGCAGACAGTGGACAGTGAACAGGAACAAGCCTGGACAAAACAGGAAACCGGTTACCGTTACGAACCATTGCCAGGCAGTGCGGAACAGCCGGAGATGAAATCGTGGTTGGTGTTTCAGCGATGGGTTCGTCAAGGCGGATACGAAAAATACTCGGTTCCCCTTGCCCGCTGGCCTGACGATGTCCCATTGCCAACCGGAGAGGCGCCTATCAAGTACGATGAAATAAAAAAGAAAATCTCCTGTCAGGGAACCCTGCCTGCCGAAATTGTGATGAAACTGAAAAAACTCTCATTCGACCAGAGCTTCCATACGGCTCTTGAAAGATTGTTCGATGTTTCACACACCAGACCGGTTACCGATCAGCTGGCCTACAATCAGACACCCGAACAGCTTTCAAATCCTGTCCGGGACTTGATGGTCTGTCTGGATGTCGAACCGGAATCGCCTCAGGCGCAATTGACGGTACGCCTCAGCGATGGAGTCTACGAATTTTCCTGTCTGTTCGATTTTGCCAGTCTCGAAGTCAACTTGAGTACGCACGGGAATCCCAAACCTCTCAGAACAGGATACCTGCCCGAATTGCAATTCGAAGAGCCGATACAAATTGAAATGTCTGTGATGGATCGCCAGGTTCTTGTCGCTGTTAATGGGGGACTGGTGCTCGAACCTTATGCCTATCGTTCACGATCAGCAGATCAGCCTGAGTCATCCGACGGCCTCAGCTCCGCTTCTACGGCATCAAATTCGACATCAATCAAAGATGCTGTTGCAGATGTCCCCCCGGTGCCCTTGAAACCGATCCGTATTGGCGCAGCCGTCGCTCCAATCAGGTTGAAGCGGATTCGCGTTTATCGTGATCTGTACTATCGCCAGCGTAAGCAGGAATCACCTCCACATGAGTACCGTCTGCAGGAAAACGAACTGTTCGTTCTTGGAGATAATTCGGAAGTATCGGTTGATTCCAGGGATTGGCCAGCCGGCTCGGTTACCAGAAACCTTCTGATCGGGCGGCCGCTCATTTTGCATCTGCCCTCAAAAAAACAGAAGTTCCAGATCGGCTCTGTTTCAACGCAAATTCGCGTTCCGGACATGGAACGAATACGTATGCTACGTTGAAATTGCTCCTGTTCGGACGCTTCGAATTTGCTTACGAGTTTTCTTCACCTGTCGTCTGGGGTGGGGAAACAGCATTTTCTACTTCACTCAACAGTTGATCGAGCCGGAATGGTTTGTAGAGAACCGATTTCAACCCCATCTGCCGGGCCTTGACAATCGAATGGGAAGGATCGTAACCGAATCCTGTCAACAGAATGACAGGTAAATGCGAATGGATTTTGCGTAATTCACAGAAGCATTCGAAACCGGTCATATCAGTCAAGCGGATATCGACAATCGCGGCATCGTAATGGTAGCCCTTGACCATCAGGCAGGCTTCTTCCCCATCGTGTGCGGTTTCGATGTGGCACCCATAGCGTCCCAGGAGTTCGTGAGCGGCCCGGCGAACGGACTCTTCCGAATCCACCACCAGAATTCTTTTATTCTTCAGCTTGGGGTGTTCGTCCTTCGGAATCAGACTGGCATGTGCGGTTCCTTCGGGAGAGATTGTTTCTCCGACCTGCTGGATTCGTTGTTTGATGTCTCGTGTATGTTTAAGAATTCTCTGAAGCCGATCGGCCACATTCGGTTCGTGGCCAATATATTTTTCGAGAATCCATGCCGCGTCGTTGAGGATATCATCAACAGGTGTGGCCACCTCCTGAAGGATAAGATTCGCGCTTTCCATCGCAGCTGTCGCTTTTTCAACCGCCAGCAAATCGAGCGTGTTCAACGCAATCGCAACTTCCCTGCTGAACAGCTCCAGAAACTGGAGATCCTGCTGGTTGAATGCATGAGCCCGTGAACTCTCCACATTGAACGTTCCAATAACTTCGTCATGCAGAATGAGCGGGACAGTCATCGAACTTTTGGCATCAGCAGCACCGGGTAGATAGATTGGATCCTCGGCGATATTATCGCATAAATAACTTTTTCCCGATGAAGCAACGAAACCGGTCACACCGTTGTCACGCGGCTCGGCATACAGCTTCCGGGCTGCCGCCAATGGTTCCATGCCAACCATCAACAGGGGCTGCAATTCTCGGGAATTTTTATCAATCAGTCGGATTTCAACCGTTTCAAATTCAAGTAAATCCTTTATGTAGAAAACGATTTTCGATTTGAGCAACTCGATCCGCTCGTCAATTGTCAGTTCCATCATTTCTTGAGGCGACAAATCTCCCAGTTCCATCCCGGCTTTGAAAATGGCGGAAAGTTTTTGCTGTTTGATTGTCGCTTCGGTTGCGTTTCGGATAACCACCAAAAAAAATGGCTTCTTTTCCTGTTCCGTCCCGGCCTCGCTTTCTTCATCAACTCCGATGGTACAAACCTGTATCTTGAAATAATGTTTGTCTCCCACACGGAATGTGTTAGTGATGCTCGAGTGAGAACTTCTCGCCAGCATGAATGGACAGGCTTGCTGATCCTGAACCTCGACATCACCAAAAATTTCGTAAAAATTCTTGCCGGTAAAATCGGCTCTCCTTTCAAGAACCTCTGGAAGGGCACAATTATGCCAGAGGATACTCAGGTCATCGTCGAGTAGAACCAACCCATTGGGGTGTGAATTGATTGCTTCCAAAGAGTAGGCAAGCTCTTTGCCTGGAGAAACGGAAAGATCGTCGACCAGCAACCCGACCGCATCGCTGCGGCGAAGGGTATCGGTCAGTTGGGAAAGATCGCTGCACGGGATGAGATCGTAACACTCACTTAAGGAATCGGATGCCTTGCACGATTCGTCTTCAGTTTGGCCAAGAAACAGAATTTGCTGGCGTTCGGTCACGTTTAATCAGACTCTTTTACAACCCACTCGATCCTGGACATGGTAGAATGCACCATAGCTCGCATACAACCCGGCAGTGTGTATGTTTACCCTGATTCCATTTGCCGTGACAAGGCTTATGTTGATTATTTTCCAGGATTTTAACGTAAACCAACCCTCTTGTCTGCGAATAAACCGCTTTCAATATGTTCTCAAACCTGCTGGAACTGGCCCGTTGGAGAAATCTCAGTTTGAGGCGGGCCGTGCAGATGTCGTTGACCTCGCTCCATTACCTGTATTTTGGACATACATCTTTTGACACGATTGGTTCTTTGCCGCGGGATCGATACAATGCCGCCTAACATAATTTCCGCCCAGATGATTTCTTAACTACTGGAGTACGATTCCCCCATGGAAGCTGGTATTGTTGGGTTGCCCAATGTCGGAAAATCGACGCTGTTCAACGCGTTGACGTCCGCTGGCATTGCAAGTGAAAACTATCCATTTTGCACAATTGAACCGAATATCGGCATCGTCGAAGTTCCCGATGGGCGGTTGCATACCATTAACAAATACATGCCGACGGAAAAAATTATTCCTGCAGTTCTCAAGCTCGTTGATATTGCCGGCATTGTCAAAGGGGCCTCCGAAGGGGAAGGGCTCGGGAATAAGTTTCTCTCCAACATTCGTGAAGTCGATGCCATCATCCATGTTGTCAGATGTTTTGAAAATGATGACGTTATCCATGTCGATGGGGATGTCAACCCGCTCCGCGATGTCGAAACAATCGATACCGAACTTATTCTCGCTGATATGCAAACAGTTGAATCCTCCCGGCAACGGGCACAAAAAAAAGCGAGAACCGGCGACGCAGAAGCAAAGAAAAGGCTGGAAATTCTTGAGCAGTGCCAATCACTTTTGGACAGTGGCAAGCCTATTCGCAACTTGAAGCTGAACGACGCAGAGGATCAGAAAATCCTCAATGGCTATCTGTTTCTGACTGCCAAAACAGTCCTCTATCTGGCCAATGTTTCAGATGACGATTTGCTGGGCGAATCTGATCACGTACAAAAATTGCGTGATCGTGCCAAAGAAGAAGGGGGGACTGTTGTGCCCGTCTGTGCATCAATCGAGGCGGAACTGTGCGAAATCGAGGATGAGCAGGAACGCCAGGAAATGCTGCAGTCTCTTGGTTTAAGCGAACCCGCTTTGAACGTGATGACCAGGGCTGCCTACAAGGCACTCGGGTACCACAGTTATTTCACCTGTGGCCCGAAGGAAATTCGTGCCTGGACCATTCCTATTGGGGCCAAGGCTCCACAAGCGGCGGGAGTCATTCATACCGACTTTGAGCGAGCCTTCATTCGTGTGGAAGTTTACTCACTGGATGATCTGGAGGAATATGGCAGCGAAAAGGCAATCCGGGAGGCTGGAAAACTACGTATCGAGGGGAAAGAATATGTCATGCAAGACGGCGATATCTGCCATTTTCTCGCCAATCCGTAAACAAAACCGAACCAATATCCAGGTCGGAGTATCAAAGAATCTGCCTCCAGTCTGTTTCCTGCCAATATCAGACTTGCAAAGCCAACTCAACAGACGTTAATATCTGCCACACGACACACTTGGAGAGATGGCTGAGTGGACGAAAGCGCCGGATTGCTAATCCGGTATACGGGTCAAACCGTATCACGGGTTCGAATCCCGTTCTCTCCGCTCCTGAAAACCCTGTCATCCTGTAACTTGTTCCAAGTAAACGAGTTATGGGATGTCTTTTTGTTTGTCCCGATACTATGGGACAAACAATGGGACCAAAAGAGGTTTCCAGGTTCGACTTTCGCACTTTTTGTTGGCGAAGAAAATTCTGATGAAAAGAGAGCCAGAGCCTGATATCCTCGAGTGATTCAATCACAAACCTTCAAGGAGGAGGATGGCTCTCATGGGTGTCGTTAGCTCTTTTGCCGCGATTTTGCAAGTCTTTGCCGGGGCGATGAATGCTCCGACTGCTCAAACATTTCAAACTCTCGTCAGCGGTTGGCTGCTTGCTCCGCGACACACGATTCCGGGAATGGTACGAGCCAGCGGATCAGATCGGCATCACGCCACCTTTCATCGTCTGATTGCAACAGTTCGCTGGTCGGTTGATCAAGTCGGTTTGAAAATCCTTGATCTTCTCACTTCCGGGCAGCAAACGATCTTTCTTTCAGGAGACGATACGTTACTGGCTCGTGTCAAATTACCTCAACCATAACCGGGGAAAGAAGCGGCCGGTATCCGGGAATTACCATTTTCCATCGGCATGTCCGAGTAAATCCAGAATTCCGTTAACAATCGAAAGCGGATGGGCTGGACAACCTGCGACGTACAGGGTTGGGGGACAGCGATCCAGAAAGGAGCGATCAATGCTCTGTTACCCTGTGGTGCTCCAGTGATTCGGTTTTTATAAGTCGATGTGCAATGAGCTCTTTTGCTGCGTGATATCGTGAAGCAACACCAGGCTGTGGAACCAGGCCGCCTCCGATAATCAGAAAAGTCAATGTGAGTACCGCAAAGCGCTCTTGTGGCCTTGCATTAAGGGAAATGGAAGCCATATGTCGGGTACCAGTGAAGACGCGGAAATACGCATACAGAATGGCAATTCCGTTCAGAGCGGCAGCCAACACAACGACTGTTCCAATGGAGGGATAGATTTCAACGGCTCCCTCGACTATCAACTCCATCCCAATGAACCCAATCGTTCCGGGAAAACCGATCGAACCGAGCCCGGTCAGCAAGAACAATCCAGCAAGTGTGGGCATATGCTCGTAAAGCCCATGATATTTCGATAACGACAACCGCCCCATCCTTGCTTCGACTGCACGAAGAGTCAAACCAAAGCCACCCAGTGAAAGTCCAACAGATATCCAGATACAAAGGGCGCCAGTCAGCCCGATGGGCGTCAACAATTCCAGGCCAACCAGAACCAGCGATGAATGGCTCAGGAAAAGATAACAGAAAAAACGGCGGGAATCTGTCTGTACAAGTGCCATTCCAGCTGAGTAGACCGCGGTAAAAAGCGAAACGAGTGCAATACTTTGTAATGCCCAAGGTGGGGCAATCGGCAGCACAATTCGCATAATCATATAGGCGCCAGTCATGGGAGTTACAAAAAGCAACGCCGTTCCGAAAGCAGCCTTTTCAAACAGATCGGTCATCCAACAATGAACCGGCACGATACCACTTCGAAGTAAACCTGCCGCGGTCAGCATGGCTCCACCGATAATCGCAAGACTGCTGCTGGTATCTGGAATCCCCGCTTCGTTAACAGGAACCAGCCACCATCCGACAACGGAAAGTCCAATAAAAAGGCTCATGTGAACCGTGTAGACTCCGGTCGATTGTTTGCGGGACCTCATCTCCAGCCAAGGCGGGATAGTTGCCAGGGACATCAGCAGGATAATCAACCAGGGTTCCCTGCAGGAGAGCGTCATAATTAAAATGGCTTCAGAAAATAAAGCCCCTGCAAGGGAAAATCGCCCCAACTTTGTCCGAAGGGTTGAAAGAACCATCATCAGATAAAGCAGAGCCGCCAGAGGCAACAGCGGAGCATTCAGCTCATCGATTACAAAAACATCCCGACCGAATATTGCCTTGAGGAAATCCCAGTGGTCATGAGCCTCGAAGATACGAAGCGTCATGAAATCAATCCATTCGCCCAGTGCACATATCAATGTCAATGCGCACAACAGGACGCATTGCATGTAAGCACTATTCCTGTTTTTCAACAGCTTGATGTAAATTGCCCCGATAAAGGGGATGACGACAGATAATTCCAGCCAGGGGAGATGGAGTTCCTGCATTATTTGATATCCTTAATTCCGTCGGAACCGGTGGTTGACGGATCCATTGTTGCCAGTGCCTCAGTCGATTCTGTTCCGGAGAGCAAGTCTGTCCACCTTCTTTCCCAGCTGTTAAACAGGGAGAACACCTTGATAAATGGTCGAACAAACAGGGTATCGAGAAATGCATCCAGATACCCTCGTTCCAATGCAAAACGATAAAGCCACTTTTGTGCAGAGGACGGAGTGATGTACCGCACATACGATTCCTGCTGGGGTAAATTTTGCCCCAACGCATTTTCGAGCGTGTGGTAATCGCGTAGCACTGTGGGAGCTCGCAACAGTTGTAGTGTTCTCAGGCAAGCATGGCCAATAATATGAATCAGCGCGATGTATCGCAGGCCGAAACCGATTTCGACAACGATGATTCCAACCTGCGTAAGTGACGCGAAAGCCAGGGCACTTTTGATATCACTTTGAACACGAGCTGCCAGAGCGCCAAAAACGGCCGAGATTAAACCGAGTGCGATCACACAGATTTGTAACGTCATTGAAACATCGAGAATGGGGCTGACCCTCAGCAGCAGATAGGCTCCCAAATGAACTGAAAGTGCTCCATAAAAGACAGCACTGGACGGAGTCGGCCCTTCCATCGCCCGCGGCAACCAACCAGAAAACGGAACCATTCCCGACTTGCCAGCCGCCGCCACGAGTAACAGCAGTCCGACAAATAACGCCTGCATCCCGGTCAGCGAAGCCGTCCCGTAGGGCCAGGGTTCAGTTCCCATCAAGCCGGAAAAATCTCCTCCACCAGTTAAATGATGCAGAGCCACCGCTGCAACGAGAAAAGCAGCGTCTGCGATTCGATAAATCGCCCAGACACGAATTCCATTCACCACCGGAGAAGGACGCTCATGGAAATACGCCACCAACAATGCCGATGACAACCCCACCAGTTCCCATCCGATAAACAGTGATTCAATCGTCCCAGCCAGCGAGGCAAGCACCATCCCGAGCAGAAACACGGCATAAAACAGGAAAAAACGACCGTAACCAGGTTCGCGATGCAGGTAGCGATTCGCGAACGCCCCAATCGTACCGACAAGCACCAGCGTCAAGATGACAAAGGGAACGGAAAGACGGTCGAAAACGAACCGCAGATGAAAATGAAAATGCTGTTCAGGAATGACGACCCAATTCCCCAATTCAATCGGCACCTGGCGCACACCGCTGTAGAGCATCAGGCCGAGAATCCCCAGCGATGCCAGCAGGGCAACAGTCACTGTCGCTTCGGTCCAGCGTGCCATCATCGTTTCACCAAGCGGACGACCGATCAGCGACATAAGACCGATCACGGCCAGCAACAATGTTGGCATGACAAGAACAATCACCCCCAAAGCATGAAAAGCATATTGAATATCCATCAGGCGACCTCTCCATTCTCTTTGCTGCCGGATCGTGTCTTCGAGGGCGATTCCCGTTTCGAACAGGTGATCTGTGCAAAACCAAGATGATCTCGTTGACCACGATACCATTCAAATGAACTTTCCACTTGAGGTAACTGATCTGTTTCAGGATGGTACGGTTTGAATTCTCCCTTGTGAAAAACGTGTATTTCAGCCGTGTCGGGATCCAGGATTGCCAGCTGTACCCATTCATTACGAACCAGGGTATCAATGGTGGGGTTGTCGTCCATAATGCCCAACATCTGCTTTTGTGTCGTTTCAATCACAAACAGGATTCGTACCGGCTCATGAATTTCAACCATCTGCCGGGAAAGCCCCGGTCGCATATCGCTGGCGGCTCCCTCCATCACACCTAGTAACGAAGTGACGTTGTGAGGTAGCTTTGAACCACAGCCGTAGCCATCGGGATCGATTGTCGAAAAATAATACTCCAGATTGATCCCTGCACAAACCGGTATGGCAGCCGACAAAATCCTTGCCAGGATACTTGCCTTTTCGTCATCCTGTGTAGGGTCGTAAGAAGTGAGAAACGCACGGCGATCCAGGAATAGCCCCCGGCTCCAATCCCTGCGGCCCACAAAACAGAGCGCATCGGTAGCATGGTTGTATTCCGGTCTTGCTTGAGAAAGATCTTCTGCCCGTCCTTCCACATGTTCCAACGCTTTGGAAACCGGCATTGCCAAATCAGCTGATTCAAATCGCCTGCATCGTTCGTGAGCATTGCGGGCACGGGCTTCATCAATATAGGCCCTGACCTGTTCAAATTCTTTGCGATGCGAACGGGGGATGTCATCCAGGTCGTAATAGGTGACATCCTCATCACAGGTGTTATGGAAATTGGAAACGAATACGGTATCTTCCGGAATGACCAGGCCCCGCTCTGCCAGGATTCGACGAATTTGGGGACTGTTGGCCATTTTTGAAAAAGCTCGGGCATTCGGCCCACCACGTCCGCCGCTACACGCACCGCAATTGTAGGCAGATTCATGCGGATTGTTCAGACTCCCGGAACCGTGTCCGACAAAGACAACAATTCGGGACATATTTTCGGTCAGGCCAATATCCTGCAAAATCCGCTCGACAATATCAGCCATTTCATCAATGCTGTAACCGAGGTGAGATTCATCGGGGCCGGGAGTCTCTGCTTCCCGATACAAGTGCAATTCCGTTACTGCGGGGGGCTGAATGAGACTGCCGAACAGTTTTCTCGCCTGAGCGGTTGTCCGAGGAAACAGGATCCGCGTTACCATCGGAATCGAAGCCAATGTCCCCAGCACCGAGGTAATAATCCCTCCCATCAAAGATCGGCTGCCCATGTGCCAGCGGTGGGAGGCTGTCCCCAACATCCGCCGGGCCTCTTCGCGCGATTGACTTGCCGCAGTGAGGGAATAGGCAACTTCTTCTGTCACATAATGATCCGGCTTGATACTGACCGGGCAAAGAGGACGGAAGTGAGCGTCGGTCACACCACGAAAATACATGGCAACGGCATAGAATCCTGCCGCAGCGAATGTTTCACACTCAGGAACGATTTCCTCAAGATGTCTACGAAAAGATTCTTCCCGGTCATCAATACAGGTAACGAGTTGAAATAGAGGTCTTTCCGACTCACCCGGTTTTACACGCTGCTCGCGAGCCTGTTTGGCTATCACGGAGACCGCATCGAGCGCCTGGTGACGGTATCTTCGCTCGTAGGCCAGATGATAAATCCTCCGTCTTTCAAAAGCATTAAAGGTTTCTATTTCCCTGATCAGCCTCGTCCATGCTTCCTGATTTTGTTGATGCAATTCATGCGGATTCCACCCGCGCACCTGTGCCAACTGGAACAATAAATACGCTCTTTCGACTGCACTGACAGAAACCGATTGCTCCAGTTGCTGCTTCAACGTCGAACCAATTTCTTCTAGCGGCAAATTGTTTCCTGTTTCCTCCCGATAGAACGCGGAAATGGCAAATCGCTCCAGAAGAAGACGCACCGCCAGATATTGCACGAGTGTCCCTCGAGGGGCAGGACGCACGGTCCATTCTGCATTGGTCTCCATCTGCCAGATCATTCCGGCCCAACCAGGCAACGCCAGTAATGTCTGAGTGATGTAATCTTCGTACTCATTCTCGGAAAGGCCGAGCCTTTGGAGAGAATCTGCAATGATCTCCAAAGGTGACATCTTCTCCTGCTCAATCCGCTTCAACTCGGTCGGCAATCCTTTCAACCACCACTCCATGGTTTTCCCGGAGGAATAAAGCGATTGAAAAGCGGCAAAGAAACCGGCATCGCGATCTGGAAGCGGCCAATTCGAAAATCCTTGATCGAGAAACGCTGCGCAAAAACGAATCAGCACGGCGTTCACGGAATCGTCAATATCAGAACCGGTTGCTTCAAGCAGCAGATCTCGATGACGCAATCTGGGCGTGGCAGGAAGTGTAAATCCATTTGCCGATTCCGCACCGATGTAACAAACCTCCCACAGTAGTTGCAGTGTAAAAGCTTCCCAAATACGATCGCTCCATGAATCGATCTGAGAACCGTTGAAACGCTCGAAGAGATTCTCGACGACTTCCTTGATGCGTGGGTCGGCTTGCTCATTTCCGTTGCGCAAATCCCGCATAACCCATCGGCGAGTCTGTTCGATCATCCGGGATTTTGTCTTCTCAGATGCTTCTTCACGGAATTGACTCAGTGCGTCTGTTTCAGAAATAACCCAGCGTAATTCTGCAACTGGCCCTGTATGCAAAGCATGTTCCAGCATCGCGAGACGCAGGTGAAATCGCGTCCCCATAAACCCGATGAGAACATGCGCTTCATCCTCCAAGTCGTCCAACAAGACCTCAAAAAGATCATCCGTGTTAAAGCGACCCCGCTTCAGTTTTGCCCGATAACGATCTTCTGAAAGATACGGCTCACAACCGTAAACTTCATGCCCTTTCATCACCGCCTGATCAAAGCGAAGATCCTCGAATGCGTGCAACGTATTATGGTGCACGAAGACGTCAATTGGCCCCTGGGCAGGCAGGAAATGAGCCGCATGCTCAACCAGATGTTGAATCTTTGCGCACATCCCGTCCAAAGTCGTCACACCAGTTTGATCAATGACATTTTCCATATTGGTCAATTCATTCAACAGTGGATATCGAAATATTGCGACTATTCCAGTTAAAAGAGGCCTGAAACTGTTATGCACACTACGCACTTGGCCATTCTGTGTGATACTTGCGTCAGTAAATGCCGTCTTTTTTCAGAACTCGGGAAAGCAAAACCGAGAGCACACAAACGGCGGAGTTGGACAACAAGCGTAACTCAAACAGGCAAAATTCAGGCGGGCCTATCTGCGACTGAAACTTTTTGCAGTGAGTTCAATTAGCAAAGCCGGGCAGGAGGAGCGCGAGAACCAACAGCGCAATGGCAGGCTTGTTCCGGTTCGAGAACAGTTATCGCGTGCACACATTCAACAAAGCGAAACTCGGAAGAGTCGAAGGCATCAAGCGATGTCAAGGCTGGCCCCAACTCAGCATTCTCCAGGTTCTCCCTCTGCTCACACTCCCTGACTTCGCTATACGAAGCCTTGCCATCTTCGCCATGACTGGCAAAACAGACCGCAGGCACACAAATCCCTATTGAAAATAGAGAGAGCAAAACAAGTAATTTTATTTGCTGCTCGACCCGCATGCGTCACCCGCAAGTAAACTGAGACCTTCATCAACTGTGATCAACAACAGTGATAAACGCGGCCAAATGGAAAACCCGAGGCAATTTAACATTTAATCAATCTATCTGCAAGTTAAATTTATCTGACAAACTATCTGGCTGGTAAACTGGATCGCCTTTGATCGTCAAACCATCGCCCCTGTGCAAGGGAGTCCGGGAACTGTTGATGGCGGCGGGGAAAAGATAAGTACAAAGGAACCATCCCTTTCATCAC
>JALTOP010000545.1 GCA_027000105.1 Planctomycetaceae bacterium
CTCGATGTCTGTATCGATCCGTGCATGAATATCTTCACGCGAGATAACACCAACGATGGCGGCGGCTGGGATATCCGTGTCAGTCATATTTTGCAGGGGGCGGAATATGGATATCCGTCGTGGTACGCGAATTTTGCGGAAGAGATCATGCCTCCGCTTGGCGATTACGGCGGCGGTTCCGGATGCGGCGGAATGTATTTTCACGATCTGAGTTGGCCCGCCCCGTTCAACGATGCCCTTTACACCTGCGATTGGGGACGCAGCGAAGTTTATCGGCACAATTTGCCTGCCAATGGCCCGACCTTCGATCCGCATCAGGAAGTCTTTTTGAAGATTCCGCGTCCGACAGATATCGACGCGGATGGTCGCGGATTGATGTACGTGAGCAGTTGGAAGAACGGAAAATTCGCTTACGATGGCCCCAATGTCGGGTTCGTGGCGCAACTGCGTCCGAAAAATTATCTGCCTAAACCGTTCCCGGAATTGAAGGAACTGGATGACGCCGAGTTGGTGAAGATGCTCCGTTCTTCCTCTGCGGTTCGGCAACTGCATGCACAGCGTGAAATATTGCGGCGTGGTGCCAATGAAAAGACGAATCAACTGCTGTGGAATCTTATCGCTGATAAAAACGCTCCGCGGTATGCACGCTCTGCGGCGATCTTTACTTTCAAGCAACTCAACGGCAAGGCGGCTAACACGCGACTTCTTGAAGCGGTGCGATTCACCGAGGTTCGAGATCTCGTTTTGAAAGCGCTGACAGATCGCAAGGCAGAATTAAAAGAGTTGCCGTTGGAGCCGTTCATCGACGCCTTGCACGATAAAAACCCGCGTGTTCAGGCACAAGCCTTAATTTCGCTGGCAAGATTGAACCGTCCGGAAGTCGCTCCATCGGTATTGCCGTTAACAAAACGAACGCAGGGAGAATTGCCGCCGCCAACCCGGGATCAACATAAACAACCCGATCCTGGACGTGTGATTCCCCATTTGGCTGTCAGAACGCTTGTCAAACTGAAGGCGTCGCAAACATGCCTGGAGGGTTTGGATGGTTCGTTCCGGGACGGTGCGCTATGGGCGTTGAAATATATGCACGATCCGAAAGTGGTCGAGGCGCTGATCCAGAATCTGAAAAATGAATCGGACCCAAAACGACGCGAAGAAATTCTGGCTCTGCTGATTCGCCTCTATTTCAAAGAGGGGAAATATACCGAAGGTTGGTGGGGCACACGTCCTGATCACACCGGCCCTTACTTCATGAGTGAAACCTGGCAGGCGACACCACAAATTGCAGAGGTCGTCCGTGAAGCCTATCTCGATCCGAAACATTCTGTCAGTCAGACGTTTCTCAAGCAGCAACTGATTCGGCACAAAGTGAAAATCGATGGACTGCCGGAGTGGACAGAAAAAGAAGCGAATGAAATCAACGAAAACAAACCGATCTCTCTTCCGAAAGTTGATCCAAACAACAAAAACCAGATTGCAAACATGCCGTATGAAAAAACATTTGCCCGCGTGATGCAGGCAAAGGGGGATGTGAAAGAGGGGAAAAGATTATTCATTTCCCAATCCTGTAATGCGTGCCACACCACTGCAGAGGGGCAAACACCGAAAGGGCCGCATCTGGTCGATATCGGCAAACGATACAAGCGGGAAGAATTGATCGAATCGATCCTCAAACCGTCCGCCAAAATTGCCCAAGGGTTCGATACTTACGTTTTCATCATGGAGGACGGCAAACAGTATGTCGGCTTTGTGACCAGCGAATCGGCTGAAACAATCCATATCCGCAAAAACGACGGCGTCGCAGTCGAGCTGATTCTGGATGAGATCGAATTCCGCAAAAAACAGGAACAGTCAATGATGCCGATCGGTCTGGTCAACAATCTCACTCCGGAACAACTCGCTTCACTGGTTGATTATTTGAATTCATTGCGATCAGACAAAAAGAACGGAGGAAAGAAGCAGAAGAAGTAACGCGGCTTCAATTATTGAGAAAGCGACCACTGCGACTGCAATGAGAGACACCGCAACGGGTTATGTCATGCATGCTCCGGCGGAATGACTTGACGAAGTGTGGAAAGATGTGTTGAAAACGGACGTAATAAAACAACAGGCCACGCTACCAACGCGGCCTGTTGATCTCAAGGTTTCCGTTTCGTTTACGCCGGTCGTTTACGCCGGTCGTTTATGCCGGCTGCAAGTCTGCTAG
>JALTOP010000546.1:0-5945 GCA_027000105.1 Planctomycetaceae bacterium
GGCTACCGATTTTTGTGCGCAGCGGCCCGTTCGGGCATTATTTACAAATGGGAGAAAAACAGGAAGACGAAGACGCCCCGAAGCCGAAACGCGTTTCAATTCCGAAAAATATCGATCCGCTTAAGGTGGATCTCGATCTGGCGGTCAAACTGCTCTCGCTGCCCCGGACCGTCGGTCAGCACCCGGAAGACGGGAAAGTGGTCAAGGCGGGAATTGGCCGGTTCGGTCCGTATGTGCAACATGCGGGGAAATACAAATCACTTGGCAAGGATTATGATGTCCTGACGATCGGCCTGGACGATGCGGTTGAATTATTGAAACAGGCGCGTTCCAAAACCGGACCGAAACCGATTAAGGAACTCGGAAAACATCCCGATGATGAAGGTCTGGTTGCAATTTACGAGGGGCGTTACGGTGCTTATGTCAAACATGGAAAAACCAATGCGACGATCCCGAAAGATCGCGAAATAGATTCGGTCACTCTTGAAGAGGCGCTGCAGTGGATTGAAGCCAAGGCTTCGGCAAAGGGAGCCAAAAAGAAGTCCAAAAAGAAAAAGGCTACCAAGAAAAGGAAGGCTGTAAAAAAGAAGACAAAGAAGACAACGAAAAAGAAGACAGCCAGGAAGAAAAAGGCGAGTCGTTCCACTTCTGCAGAGAGTGCGGAAACCGGATGAACCGGAACGGGAGGGAGCATGCGAAAAGATCTGGCTTCAGGCTGCGTTTTTCTCATGGTTCAGGTCATTGCAATTGGAGGCTATTTGAACTGGCGAGGGCAGTTCACCCCGGTTCTCATGCCCGACTCTCCCGGTTATCTGGAATTTCCCTTCACTTCCCTTTCGGATGCCTTGGGCAATGCCCGGACTCCCGGTTATCCGGTTTTTCTGAAAATTATTCAGCAGGCCTATGGTGATATCTCACCTGTCCCACTGGTCCAATTTCTCTGCTTTTGCATTTCTGTGTTTGCCTTTTATGTGGGGCTTCGTCAATTCTGTCACTCAAACAGAATGTCTGTTCTTTGTGCCAGTTCGCTGCTTTATGCCAATATTCTGCATCGTCACCTCCACTTTATCGCAACCGATTGTCTGGCCGGAGCCTGTGGAGTGTTGACGATCAGTTTTCTGTTGATGCAAACAGGACAGCGAAGAAAATTTATCTATCAGTTGGCAACCGGAGTGGCGACAGCGCTCTGTTGGTTTGTCCGGCCTGCCTATCTTTTTCTGGTTCTGCTTGTTCCTCTGTTGGGGAGGGTCCTGGAGTTTATCAATGCCGATGGAAAAGGCCGGTCTGGAAAAGGAAAGGGGGGCGGTCTGTTTGTCCAACTCTCGTTGACGACCATAACTCCGATACTGGCATATTGTATGCTCCGCTTTGTACTGATTGGGAGTTTCGGAATCGTCTCCTTCGGAGGCTACAACATCATCGGGATCAGCGGACAATTTCTCGACCAGAATATGGTTGGAAAACTGCCTGACGATTTGCAGCCATTGGCGAAACTGGCATTAGAAAGGAGATCTGAGCTGGAAAGCCCTGCCACCTCGATGGAAGGTCTGCCCCGGACAAATTACATGAAAATCGAAAGCAATTACGACAGGACGATCTGGGAAATCTTCGCACCGGCGGCAAGACAACTCTATTCGGGGAATCCGGAAATCAACTCACAGTTGGGAAGACTCGGTTGGGCGATTGTCAGGAGCCATCCGCTCGATTACCTCATTTGGTTGGTAAAGGCGATACGACGGTCGTTTTTCAAAACGGTGTCCGATTTTGTCATGAACCCGATCTATTTTCTTCTTCTTGTTTTGGCTGTGCTTGTCGAGTGCGTCAGAATTATCGTATGCAGAACAGGCACCGACGCAGGGAAATTTCAAACAACGTCGGTCTTGACCATCCACATCTTGTTTATCATTTCGATGTTTTATTTTTTCTGTAGCATGCTTGTTGTTATTCTGGTTTGTCCTCCGTTTGGCCGAATGACCGACGCCATGTGGGTCTTCCTTCCCGCTGTTCTCGTGGGCATTGTGGTCAACCAGATTGCTTACCTGGCAGAAGGTCACCAAAACGGTTCCAGTCTTCATTTCCCGCGTGGAGGAAATGCGTAGCAGAAGGGCATGCTCTCAGGAAGAAAAACCGGAAGCAGGAATGCCACGTTGATTGTGACGCCGCGACGTTTTCAGCCCTGCTACTGTCAAGCTTGTGAATTGAAATTAAACGCTTTTGTGGTTTTTCGCTTGTGAAATATCTCAAAAGCCGACCTCTCAATTGCAGCCTGGAGCATCAGGACTGCAACTTCCAGCGTGCCTGTCTCAGTACCGATTTGGGGTGGGATTTCATGCTTTCGTACCAGATCGTCAGGAGCGAACCATCGGCCAATTGTACGGTAGATGGATACCCCAAATCGCCGCCTGCACCGTCATCGGAAATAGTGATTGGCCCCGACCAGGTGCGGCCATGATCCTCACTGACTCTTGCCTGATTGCCGAATGGCTTGCGCCGATAACCGTATGTCATCAGCAGGCGACCATCCTTCAGTTTCAACAGGTGAGATGGCAAGCCCCACACACCGATGGAGCGGGGAACGGACCAGGTTTTACCTCCATCAGACGATTCCGTTTGTAATGTTTCGCCTGAATTCTTCCTGTTGTGATTACGAATCTGGGCGATAATTCGACCGTCGCCGGTTTCAATGGCGTACAGTTCATGATAGTTGCTGTTGCTGTCTCCCGGTCGGGTCGGGATTTCAGCCAGACGATTCCAGGTCTTGCCATCATCACAGGACTCACAAACCCCAACGAAGGTTTTTTCGTTGGCTTTTTTCAGGACATTTTTTCCTGCGTAAAGCAGTCGGCCATCGGATAACTGTGTGGGGCCGTGTGGACTATTGACGAGGATTCTTTCAGGAGAACTCCAGGTGATCCCGCCATCGACAGAACGGAGAAACCAGGGGCCAGTTTGCGCTTGCCTGTCCTGGGCAGATAGTCGATCCCGAGCAGACTGCCAACGTCTTAATTTTTCGGCCGACCACGCCCCTGCCTGTCCCGGTTGACGCTTTTCAGCCGCTGCCAGTGACGGTTCATATGCCAGCGATTCGAACGTAGTGACAATCAGAGTCCCCTTGTCGGTTTCCAGAATGCCGGCGTCACGATCGTCAACTGCGCTGTCCAAAAGAATTCGTGGCCACGACCAGGTTCGTCCCTCATCGTTTGAGACCATCGTTTCAACACGTCCAAACGGACAGACGTGTGCCTCCCGTCCACCGGACCAGACAACTCGCAACTGGCCATTCTTTCGACGCGTAACAGTAGGCCAACCGCAATACAGATTGGGCTGGGGAGTGATGATCTCAATCGATTCCACTTTCGCGGAAGGGGCAGCGTGAGCGGTAGAACGTGAGCCAAAGACAACAGCCGTACTTCCGACTGCAACCTGTTTCATCATGTGACGACGTGAAACTTGTGATGTCATGACAGATTTCCTTATGAGGGTGGGAGGGAACCAATGGGTGGAACAGTTTTAACTGTTAATTTACTGATCGGTAGAGCCGTTTTCAGGCCCGATCGTTAAGAAGATGCGTCAACTATTCTGACTCTCTGATTAACGTCCCCGGGGATGTGAATCATAAACGGCGGGGACAGGAATTGTCGAGTGTCGCACGATCGGCATCACGGAGTACCGATGAAATTTTGAGTCGCAGCAAGTCCCCGCCAGGACGTAAAACTGGATGAAACCGTATCGAGGAGTGATCTTTCACTTTATTCTGTTCGAGGTTTGCCAATTCCATTTTTGAACATCAAGGCAGGTCTGTCAGTGGTAATGCCAATGACGCCCCAATTGACAAGTTCGCGTGCTTTTTGAGGATCGTTGATTGTCCAGACATAACACCCGAGTCCGGCTGCCGACAATTGTTTGACATCATGCTCAGCGATTTCGCCACCAAGATCGACGGCGGTTGTATCCAGTTTTTTAGCCGTTGCGATCACCTGTCCAATCGTTGGAGTTTTCCGTTCCCCCGGCTTCTGGTTCTTCTTCAAGTAAGAGAGCCAATACGCATCCAGATGGGGAAGTTCTTTGCGGACTCCCGCGATGACCTGCTCTGAAAAACAGATAATCGCAGTCTGTTTGCAGGGACGGTTGGCCTTCTGGAGGACACGCTTTAAGGCGGGGATGATTTCCGGGCCGGTTTTAATTTCAATGAACATGCGGCCGTTTTTCGGAATCAGGGGAAGAAGTTCACTGAGAAGCGGGATTTTTTCTCCCCGGTATTTTTCATCTTTCCAGGCACCGACATCGAGTTTCTTCAGTTCATCCCAGGACATTTTCGAAACAGGTTTATCTGGGCCGCCGTATCGCTTGGGGGTTTTGTCGTGAATGGCGAAAACTTTCCCGTCGGTGGATAGGTAAACATCCACTTCCACCGCGTTGGCTCCCTGTTCCCAGGCCAATTTGACAGAAGAGATCGTGTTTTCAGGGGCGTCGAAAGATGCTCCGCGATGAGCGATGATTTCCGCACTTTGCACGTGTGTTGCTCCATTGATTGCAAAGAGTCCCCACAGAACCAATGTACCAAATGAGTATTTCAGTAATTCCATCTCAACACAACTTTCCAAGGTTCAAAAAGGTGAAGTAAACATATTCAAACAGCCTGTTCGGTGCCTGTCGCAGGTAAATTCAGGGCGATGCCAATTTCCTGTCCAGCAACTCAAATAGAGCGTCCAGAGATTGTGGGATCACTTTGGTGTTGGAAACCACAGGCATGAAGTTCGTATCGCCATTCCACCGGGGAACGATGTGCCAATGCAGATGTCCCGGCAATCCTGCGCCTGCAGCATGTCCCAGGTTCAAACCGATGTTAAAGCCATCCGGATGAATCGTTTCCCGTAGCAGTGCGACCATTTTGGCGATCAACTGTTGGCATTCCATTTGAACCCCCGCGGAGAGAGCCAGCAAATCACCGATATGCTCCTGCGGCGTTACCAGCAAATGGCCATTGTTGTAGGGATAGCGGTTAAATACAACCATCGCTTTGTCGCCGCGCAGCAAAACCAGATTTTCCCGATCCTTTGCAGGATCATCCAGGTGGTAGCGGCACAAGAAGCAACTTTCCTCTTTCGGTTTGGCCTCAGATTTCTTTTTGTCTGCAGGAGAATCGCCAGCCACATAAGCCAGTCGCCAGGGAGCCCAGATTGTTTCCATTGAAGTCTCTCCAGATGCAGTGAGATACGTTTCCGTTCCGTTCGTATGTTTTGGACAAGCGCCAGTGACAAACGAAAGGGGCTGTTCAATCAAGTACACGAAATGCTTTTTTCATCGCAGCAGCGGTCTTGGCGACTGCTTCATCGGGGGCAAGTTTCCGCAAAGCCGCATTGAATGGCTCCGCCCGGACAGGCCCATCGTATCCAATTTCATTGAGCGTTTTCAGGAAAGTGGAAAGATCAATCACACCGGTTTCAGTAGGAAGTTCCCTGCTTAAATCCATCTGTTTGTCAACCGGTATCCCCGAGGGCGCATCGTTCAAATCGACTGCGACGATATCACGATTGCGAAGCGATTTGAGATCGGCTGCTGTTTCCTGTGCCGTGTACCAATGCCAGCTGTCGAGAATGAAGCCGACATTGCAGCGATCAATCTCGGCAATCAGATCTTTTGTTTCAGCCATTGTATGAATGAATGGAAAACGCATGGCCGTCCATGAAGTTTTGGGGCCGACATACTCCAGGCCAAAACGGATATTGTGATCATTCAAAACATCGGCAACAAGCCTTAAGCGCCTGGCGTGTTGACGAAAGTTCTGCACGTAAGTGAGACTGTCGTGACAAGGCTTTATCCAGGTTCCGATGCGAGTTGCTCCAGCCCGTTGCAGGCCCGCTGCCAGTTTCGGAAGAGATTTGAGCTGTTCTCGAAATGTCTGTTCATCACGACGGAAATCGACAGGAAGGCCAGCCGCTCCG
>JALTOP010000546.1:5955-8875 GCA_027000105.1 Planctomycetaceae bacterium
CCGAACACAATCTGCTTCTGCCTCATCAGTGCAAGCAGTTCGGCCATTTCCTCTTGGGAATATGTGGACAATTCCTGTGCATGAGGTTGAACAGATTCGAAGCCGTACCGGGAAGCGTAATCGATGGACTGCTTTTGATTCGCGCGTACTCCAATAGCTCCGCAGACCAGGTCGATTGTCATCTTCCTGTTAATTTTTGATGAGGCCTGGGCATTTCGAGCAAACAATGACGTCGTTCCTGCCAAAGATGTTGCCATCAGAGCGGCATTTGAGAGAAACGATCTTCGAGTCCAGTTGTGCGGCTTCTCCATCCGGTACTTCATTGTAATCCTCTTTCTCTGTTCCAGTCACTAAGATTCTCTATCTTACAGCAGAGCGGATAGAGCGAATCCATTGTATCTACTCCGAGAACTGAAGTACAATGCGAAGCCGTAAAGAGATTTCTGCCAGAAGATCCACCGTATTTCAATCTGACAAGCGATGCAATAATGCAAGTAATAATAACCGCCGTAGGGCCTGACAATCGTGGCTTGGCCGATCCGATCGTACATTACGTGACCGGTGCAGGAGCGAACATCTACGAAATTCAAATGTACGATCGTGACAACGAACACCTTTTCGCCATGATGCTGAGAATGGACTGGTCGGTTGAGCACGAATCAATCGCCACCTTGCGCGAGCATATGAACGAAATCGGAAAATTGAAAGGTTTGACAATCCGGGTCTGGTCCCGAGACGAAACGGGAGATTTGCCTCGACTGGCTATCTGCACAACCTATCGACCAGAGATTGCCCGTGCGCTGTTGACGAACATTCAGGAGGGGAAACTGCAGGCCACACCAGCGGTGATGATTGGGAATAGAGACGCCTGCGCCCCTGTTGCTGAGGAATTCAATGTTCCCTGGCACAACATTGGAGATGCGAAAGGGAATCCGGATAATGAAAAACTGGTTGAGTTGATTGATCAGTACCATATCGACTTCATTGTGCTGGCTCGGTATATGCGAATCCTGCCCCCACGTGTCTGTTGGGAATTGGCGGGAGGACGAATCGTGAACCTGCATCATGGGCTGCTACCTTCTTTTCCCGGGTTTCGTCCCTACCACGATGCCCATAGTCATCATATGCTTACCTATGGAGCGACGGCTCATTTCATCGTTCCCGAGCTCGATGCGGGAAACCAAATCATCCATCAAACAACTTTTACTGTCTATCCCGGCACTCCGTTAGAGGCTATCATCCACAAGGGGGAAACCCGGAATGAACCAGAGTGCCTGGTAGAGGCTGTCCGCCGGGTCGTTGATCGGGAGGTCGAATTGCATTTTCATCGTGTTGTCAAAGCCAACTAGTTCATCTTCTAACTCATGTTTTTGGGGGTGGTGCATCAAAATAACGCGTCAATGGAGCACGAACCAGGAAAAGCCACCCCCCCCCAATTTAAGACCTGAAAAGGCACGAGAAGTACCGATCCAATTTACATTCAAGGCCTTCTCCCCAGTCCAGGTTTACTGACGAAAGTTTTTCAATGAATTCTCATCTCCTGCCTAAATCCCTGGTGGTAGTGGTTTGTGTCCTTTCTCTGGTTCCGTTTATCACAGGGCTTATTGGAAACGATATTGATGCAGAACAGGATTCCGAAACTTCCTATGAAAACATCCCCGTCCAATTAAGAGACCATATTCAGGACGATCCGACCATTGAATCCTATTACATGCTGCGCGGCCCCTTCTTCTATACCGTTTTGGAATGGACCGCATCTTGCGTCGCTTTTTTTACCGGCCTGCTTTCATTGGTGCACTATCGATTGAAGAAAGATGTCACCACGCCCATTATCGGAACGGCGATGCTGTTCACCGGGCTTCTGGATGCCTTCAACATTCTGGCTGCCGATCGGTTGACTTTTCCCGTTGTCGATCTCGATCGTTTCATCCCGATGAGCTGGGCAATTGCCAGGACGTTCAATGTGGCGATTCTTTTTGCAGGTGCCTTACCTTTTTTGTACCGGAAGAACCCAAAATTTATCGAGACTCCTCCGCAGGAAACACGCTACCTCATTCTCCTGGGAGTGCTTTTCAGTGTGAGTGCTTTTGCGATTACACAAATTCAGGCGGTTGTGGTTCCGCTGCCTGAGGCGCTTTATCCGGAATTGACCGTCCGTCGTCCTTGGGATATGGTGCCGCTTGTCTTGTGGTTGATCACGGGATTGATCATCTTGCCCCGTTTTTGGAAGCTGTATCCAAGCCTTTTTTCATACAGTCTTCTTCTCTGTTCCGTCCCCGCCGTTATGTCGGAACTCCATGTCTCTCTGGGATCGAAGGAACTGTTTGACTACCATTTTTTCAGTGCCTGTTTTCTTAAAATTCTGGCTTATTGCATTCCGTTGACCGGTTTGATGCTCGATTACATTAACGCCTATCGTGCTGAACTGGAATTGCAAAAAACAGAGTCCAAATTGAAAGCAGCCAGGCAAATACAACGCTCTCTTTTGCCGAGTGATGCCCCGGATTTCAAGGGGCTCGATGCAGCCGGTTTTTCATACTCTTCCGACGCCGTGGGAGGAGATTATTACGATTTCATCAAAATTGCCGATGAACGAGTGGGCGTCGTTGTTGGAGATGTCAGCGGTCATGACCTGGCTGCCTCTCTTTTGATTTCTCAAACAAGAGCCTACCTGCGAGCTTTCTTCAGCACAGTTGAAGATTTGGGCGAAATCATGACACGTCTGAACAACGCCCTGATTGCTGATACCCAATATCGCCGTTTCGTTACCATGTTCGCCGCAACAATTGACAGAGATCGTAAAGGATTTTCTTTTGCTGCTGCCGGCCATCAGGGATACATATTGAAAAAGGACGGTTCAACCAGAATTCTCGATGCGACCTTCCTTCCACTCGGGATGAACAGGAATGAGTCGGTCAAA
>JALTOP010000547.1 GCA_027000105.1 Planctomycetaceae bacterium
TGTACGGGATCGTGATTGGGACGGTGGGCCTGATTGGCGACTTGTGCGAATCCCTGATCAAGCGGGATGTCGGCAAAAAAGATGCTTCAGGATTGATGCCCGGGTTTGGCGGGATTCTCGATGTCATAGACAGTATCCTGTATACCGGGCCGATCGCCTATCTGTTCTGGAGTCTGTTTCCCATGGCCAGTTGGCGATAGAGCGGAACGACATCAAGCGGAACGCAACACGAACCGCTGGCAGTGATTGCAAACGCTGCCGTTTCAATACTTCAACTCGGCACCGCATACGGGACGGCCACTTCCCGATGCGCAGAATGATTCGCAAAATAGCGAGGAATGAAATGGCGCCCGTTGAAAAAGCGTGTGATGAACTGATGCCCGATGGGATGACATCCGATGAGATGATGCGGGACAGAGAAAGACGCAAAAGAAGTGGCAGCGACCGGCATGAAAACCCCTGCACCAACATGCATGGGGGGATCCTCAGAAATGGATCAACTTCTTTCGCGAAAGTCGAGTCCGCGTGTCATCCGTGACACGCCCAACTGACTGCGTGATGCCTGTTTGGAGGGAACGAGTTTCCCTTCATCCTTCTCAGGCGATTTGCTTTTTGCGACTGACGAGAGTTCGAACACGTTCTGCCAGCAGAGCGACGTCGAACGGTTTACGGAACGTCTCGTTGAACAGTGTGCGATCGAAGCCGCTGGCACTGTCTTCATCGCTGATCAGACCGACAAGAACGGTATCGTTGTAGTCGGCGTTCTTCTTCAGGTTCTGGGCAATCATCAGCGCTTCGTTTCGGCCCATGGCGAAGTCGATGATGACACCATCAGGATGCAACGATTCTGCCTGAATACCGGCTTCAAAACCACTCGCGGCTGATTCCAGTTTGAAATCTTCCAGCGGCAGAATTTCGCCGAGCATGGTTCGGATGGGACCTTCGATACCAACGAGCAACAATTTGCCCATTGCTTCATCTTCCAGTTCACCCAAAGGCATGCCATGCTCTTTCAGGAAGCGAATCAAATGTTCGCGGGGAATTCGTCTATCCTGCGATCCAGGAATTCGGTATCCACGCAGCCGGCCAGAATCGAACCATTTACTCACAGTTCGGGGGGCGACTTTGCAGATCTTAGCGACTTGTCCAGTCGTAAAGATTGTCCTCATTTGCGGGCTCTCCAATTACACATTTTGCCACTCCACAGCAGACGATCTGCTAGTAAAGGAAGCCCCAGGTGTCGATGGTTGGCCGTCCATGCCGTTAAATCCATGGCTTTTCCACCAGACATTAATCCGGGTACTCTCAGGGTCAGGGTCTATTACTCGTTGGTGTTGCCTCACTCGCGTTCAACAAAATTGTCGAACACACCCACGTTGATCAAACAGGATCACGTCACTTTGTGCGTGGGCTCGCACAGTTCTTTCTTCACACCACCATGCAGTAGAGAGAGCCAGAAACGGAACCGCAAGATGTTCCAGAGTGAACTCTGCACCATCCCCCACTGTTCAACCTGAATAACCAGGTGAGTCGTTCGGAAAAGTCCGGCAGTCCCAATGCCTTCCATCCCGGTTGAACAACTTTCTCCATTTCTGTCAGGAGCGTCCGGCTCGCACTGCGTGCGTCCAAGCGTCATCCCCCCTACCTCATGACGGTCTTTCAAAAGATACGATCGCTTCCCTGCAATCGCCTGAAACCAACTCTCAATCAGTTGACTGCGTCACCGCCCCACAAACTTGTCACGAGAACTAACAGATAATCCTCTCGACTCATTCATGAAACAGACTGATTCAGACTGATTCAGACTGATTCCAGCCGTCTAAACTATTCATTCGGTTTTTCTGGCACCTCTTCTTGAATCTGAACGCGAAATGAATGCAATACCAACCTGAAGAATTCGAATCAGCCCCTTATAACGGACAAAGGACAATCTGCTTGCATGATTGTAACCCACTGCCCTGAAACAGGTTGCGAAATATAACCTTGCCCGGTACAACACTTTTGGCAAAGTCAAATTTTCTTGTAAAAATTGCTTTTTGCGCGTCATTAAATCCGGAAAATCAGGGAACAGAAGATCAAGCGGACAGATTTTGGGGCTCGGGCAAACTGGGCGAGCATTCAAACTGCGAAAAAGTTGAGAGGGATGATCGGGAAATTCGATACGATCGTTATTCTTC
>JALTOP010000548.1 GCA_027000105.1 Planctomycetaceae bacterium
AGGTTAATTCAAGCTCATGCGGATACAGTTTCACTGTTTCTGAAAAACGGATTCCCTGAAGTACGAAAGAATCATGCGGTTCCTCAATAATGAGGAATCGAGTAACACAACCCGCGTCATTTAGTTAGCCCCTGCTGATAAAGTTTTTTACTCTGTTATTATTGCGTGAAGTTGCTTTTATCCCAACCTGGATGGAGTGCAGGGGTTTTTCGTCAATTGGGCCAAAACCCTTGCGGCTGAAATTTGTGCCGGGGCGATTGGAGTCGGTCGGCCGGTAGTTTTTCTGCCAAAAATGGTGGCAGGATGTACCAAAAAAAGATTCCCCAGCAGTTGGAGTTCCCCAACTTCTATCTCCCCTTCAGCGGTCAACTCGCCCCGCATAATCGTTGGGTGCTGCTCGCTCAAATTGTTCCCTGGGATCTGGCTGAAGAAATTAATCATGCCGGCCTGAGCCCGGATCAGGGGGCACCGATCAAACCGTCCCGTGTTGCACTGGGGGCGTTATTGATCAAGGAAAAACCGGGGCTGACCGATCGTGAGACTGTCTCGGCGACCCCGATCAACAAGTTAAGACCACTTTGAGACCGATGCAAAAACGAAACAAATTTTCGGCCCGCCCTCCGCTGGCTTTATCAGCAGGGCGTACTTATTGCGGTCGTCAGCCATGCAGAGAGCAGGAAAAGCGACTCTGGGAAGTTGATTGACAACCAATCAGTTTTATAATCAATCAACTGGATCACCCTTTACCCCTTGGTATCTGTTCCCATGCGAGCGATTATGGTGAAAATGGTTCTGACCTCTCTTGTTTTTTTCCTGGTATCAAACACGATTCAGGTTTCTGCTGAACCAAAACAGAATCGCTCCGGCCTGGACGTCACAGAAACAGAAATGCTTGAGCAGGTGTTCTCCTTGACGGACACCTACCTGGGAGATTTTCAGGATCCCTCTACCCATGTTTTGTATGGCGCCCGCTTACGTACGAAAAAAAATTGGACTTCGCCTGCAGACATCAAAGCGGGAAAACCCAAACCTTGGGGATATGGTTCTCGAATTGCAGATACAAGTTTGCACTGTGGGCATCTTTTGGTTGCGATGCTGGATGCCTGTGAAGCCAGACCAGATCCCTTTCTGGAAACGAATATCAAAAAACTGTTTGCTGCCTTGAAGTTGATTGGGTCTCTCCCGGAAACACGCCCCAAAACAGGCAAGCCTGCGCTTTCGGGACTGGTTCCGCGTGGTCCTCACCCAGATGATCTTTCCGCCTATTACGATGATTCGTCGATGGATCAGCACACAACCTACATCATTTCTTTATCGCTATATGCCCAATCCTCATTAGCAACGCCAAAACAGAAACAGTGGATTCGTAAATCGTTGGGAAAAGTAGGCAGGCGACTGGAAAAGAACGATTGGTCCATCAAGCGAGCAGACGGCGTTACGGAATCGCATGTTGGATTTGCCTGGACAGGGTTCAATTCCGATCACGCCTCGATCCTGCTTCCTGCACTATACGCATTATATAAAGGGACGAACGACAGACATTGGCTTGAAAGTTACGAGCACTTTCTGGCAGAAAAAAAGGGGCTCCGCTGGCAGCGGATGCACCCGGGGGCTCATGTCAGAATCAACGGACATCCCATTTACGCCAATCAAAGCGCCTTCCGTGTTCATGCCCTGTACCGAATGGAGGAAGACCCTGAAAGAAAAGCTGTCTTGAAGGGCTTGCTCAAGCAAATCGCGGTCATGCAAATGCAACGGGATTTTCCGGGCACCTTTTACAAGCGATTTCATTCGGCTGAACAATGGAAGCACCTTCAAGAAGATTGCAACTGGCAAGAGGAAAATCTTCATGGTTGCGTACAGGCCTGGAATTTATTTCGGCCAGAAATGCTCGACAAGGGCGGATTGCCCGTGCTGGCCCATGTTCGTTTTCCATTGGGCGGGTTTCACATGGTGCTATTAAGCGAAGACGATGAAATGATCGAAAAACAGATGGAAGCCATCTGGAAGATGCTGACAACAGTTGATCTGGAAAAAGTTGATGCTGGTGAAACAAATTACCTGTTTGCCGTTGTCGCGTTGCATACCTATGCGTTTTATTTCAAAAAAATGAAGCCGCAGCAACCATCGTGACTGTAACGATGACCCGTTTCAAAAAAAAAAAAAAAT
>JALTOP010000549.1 GCA_027000105.1 Planctomycetaceae bacterium
TGTCAGTCGATTTGGCGATCCAACACCATCACCGCGATCGTTGCCTCAAAAAGAGCCAATCGACGGACTTCCTACTTCCTGTTGCACCAAGCATAAGGTCAGGGCAAGGCAATTTGATGTTGTTTCCTTTCAGCTTGGCACGACTTTTTACAATCGAGTCCAGATGAAACGATTATACGGATTGGAGCAGTCAAAGGTTATGGGAAAGAATAGTGGAACCAGGTAAGAGGATTGACGGGATTCTGTTCATTGCTGCCTGGGCATCATTGTTGCAACTGTCTGATCCTCAAGAAGTTATGCCAGGCATACGGCGATTTCTTTGCTGTCGAATAGTCGCGATTGACAGGCAGGTGGGAGAAATATCAAGCAGGGCTTTTTTTCTCGCTCAATGATGTGATGAGAGAGGGATGTAGTGAGTGATGCTGATTTCGATCTGGTTCCGAAGAGAAAAAAAGCCCGCAGAATCAAATTCTGTGGGCTTGGGTGAATGATGTTGACCTCAGCATGCCAACACGTCTGCGTAGCAGATAGTGCGCTGACTGCTGATTGAACCTTATCGGACAAAACGGTAACGGGGATTGGTTTTATCCCAGGTTTTATCGGCCAGTTGTTCATCCAGTCGGAGATTTTTGAAACAGTAACACTCGATGAGTGTCTCCTCTTCGATATCAACGGTATCCTCGGTTGGCCAGGTGTAATTCCGCACATAAACGGGAATAAGCAATTCATTGTCGATCATCGTGATTGCTCGTCGATAAATTGGCGAGTCTTTTGCCGAGTGGTACTCGACAACAACTTGTGTGCAGGGTCGGTTATCAAACTTTACGTCCTCTGTAATCACACAACTGGGCATCTGTTTGAGTTTCAGATCTCTTTTACGGTTGAGAATGATTTCGCGTGCCAGGTTCACAATACCCGCCTGAGCAACAGAATGGCGAGATTCGGCCATTGCGCGATCCCCATTCGGATCGAGTTTGATTGTTGGAAGAAAACGTCCTTTCAACCCGCCCAGTTTTACGAGCATACGGCCGTCAGTCTCTTTTTCCGAAAACAGCAGTTGCCGCCCCTTGTCTCCTGAACGCCATTTCATGTAAACAGAAAACGGATTGTGTCGGACTTTCAATTCAATTTCCTGCTGATCGTGCAATTCGCCGTTAATTCGCTCAAGACGCTCAAAAATGACGGAGTAACAGTCATGTTTCTCCAGCTTTTCAATACCACGCTCCAATTGGCTGACCGTATAAAGCATGGCATAACGATTGGTCAGATCCGAGGTGCTGTTGCTTATCGAAGCAGGGCCAGGTTCGTTTGAGGCCGGATCAGGAACGGCCTCGGTTTCTGTTTGTGATTGCAGAACTGTACGGGGGGGGCTGGTCAGATCATCTTGTCCAATTGAAGCGACATTAACAGGGTGATTGTCTTCGGCGGCAGCTGGTTCAAAACTATAGTATAAAAATGCAAGCGCTCCTCCAGCGATCATAGCCGCGGCGACATTTCGACGTCGAGTGCCAGGCTGACGCTTGGAAGATCGATACTCTCTCATCATGAGAAATATCCTCAGGTTAACACCCGGCTCAATCAGAAATTAGACAGCTGATGTCGATCCGTGACATACGGTACGTCTCTTGTACAAATCCGGCCCCAAAACGGACAACGATACGCCACTTCTCAGCTGCACCGCAACGATGTGGTGAGCCTATCGGAACAGTGGCCGCCTGGGGGGAACAATTTGCTATATTCTCAATAACATCCCTGCAAATGAATACACTTTTTTGATCTGATTACCGGGTGATGGGGCATTGATAACAGGCAGAACCTTTTCAGTATCGCTTCGTGCGGAATCGGCTACGGCATCTTTCGTGATATATCTATACTCGTCTTGGTATCGGAAGAAAATCATGCTTTAACCGGATGGACGGAAAACTGGTGCATCAGTTTTATTGGGATTGCCAGGAAAAAATTGGGCAGCTTACCCGATTTGACAAACAGGAAAAGTGAACCCGCTTTCCGTCAATTCCCTATTCGCCCTGTTTTGAATCAACTGCTCTTTGCAGTTTCAGCAGAACCGGTGTACCTGGTGGAGGAACCAGATCACTATTGGCTTCAAACCCCCGGTTGGCGTCGGATGCACTGCTTGCAATGGCGACATCGATCATTGCGGAGGCGAAA
>JALTOP010000550.1 GCA_027000105.1 Planctomycetaceae bacterium
ATCCGCTTGAGCCGTCATCGCGTCCCAATTAAGGTTGGCGTCCCATTGCGGCCCCGTTTGATTCTGGAAACTGCTCCCTTGCGAGAGGGAATTCAACCACCGCCCTGTTTCATCGCGGCCCGCGATGTCGTCGATCCCATCGCCATTGTAATCACCCACGATCACATCACTCCAGCTGCTGGCAGCGTTCCACTGCCCCCAATAACTGGTTTTGAATCTCGTTCCCTGTGAGAGGGCAATCCACCATTTGCCGCTCCCGCGACGTCCTGCGATATCGTCACGGCCATCTCCATTGAAATCGCCGACAACCACATCGTTCCAACTGCCCGAAGTCGTCCACTTTTTCCAGGAGGAGGTTGCAAAAGAATTCCCCTGCGAAAGACTGGTTCTCCAAATGCCGGAATTTGCCCGCCCTGTGATATCTGTCAGGCCGTCTCCGTTGAAATCGCCGACCGAAACGTCCTGCCAGGAAACCGATTTACTCCACTGTCCCCATTTGGAATTGACAAATTTCGTCCCGGTAGAAAGCCCAACCGTCAACCGCCCGGATCGGGCACGTCCGATGATGTCATCCCGTCCGTCATTATTGAAGTCGGCTACTCTGATATCTTTCCAGTTGGCCGATGCTTTCCATTTGGTCCAGGTTTTCGTGCTGAATGAATTTCCCTGAGACTGGGCAACCCACCAGTATCCGTTGGAATCCATCGCCAGCAGGTCGTCCTGTCCGTCGCCGTTGAAGTCGCCCAGGTGCATTTCAACAGCGTCGTTGTTGAGCCAACCGCTCCACTGCGTTACCGCGAGTGTATTATTTGCCTGGGTGATACCAAGGTAGAGGCTTCCGTTAGTTGCCCAGCCAGCCACATCGATGATTCCATCACCGTTGAAATCACCAGTCATGGTTGTTTTGAATGTGGAAACCGGGAATTGTCCCAGATAGCTGGTCTGCCAGGTTCCGGAAGTCAACGTGCTGACCCACCAGTTCCCGTTTTCGAATCCGACGATTTTCGCATCGGTGGCCAAATCAGGCAGAACTCCCTCGATTGTTCCTGAAATCGTGTACTGCCCCAGCGAGGCGTAATCGGAGTAGCCGGTAGAAGGCGTCCCCTTGCCGCCGCCATCAACTTTTATGTAGTAGGTTCCCGCAGTCAGTGTCGTGCTGAGTGTCGCATCGAGAAGCGTCGTCGGGTTGCTGCTCAAAACAAGCTGACCGGATCCGTTGTAGAGTTCAGCCAGAATATCGAGATTGGGACTGCGCGAAAACGGATCAATCGAAAGATCGATTGCCCCGCCCGTTGTCGTGAATGAAAACCAGTCGGTATCCGTGTTCCGTTCGATGATCCCTTGCTGAGCCGAAATGGTGTTGTTCGGGCCCATTGTCAAGGCGGTCGCATCGTTCAGGGAATTGCCGTAATCATCCGCTCGATAACCGAACCCGTTATTGGTTGTGATGATGCTCAAATCGTCCTGGGTCTGGTTGGCCCCGCTGTATTCTCCCTTGCTCCATTGTGTCAACTCACGATAGTAACCAACCCCCATAATCGGTGCCCAGCCGGTTGCGCCGCTTCCATGACCAGTGTAATAATCGAGCGAGGCGGTGCCGTCATGGCTGAGGTTCAAGGTGTGCCCCACTTCATGCGAAATTGCTTCCGCAACGTATTTTTCGCTGTTGTACAGAGTTTTGGCAAAGACAAAAGCCGGAGTATCCGTAGACCAGTTGAAAGAGTTCAGATAGGCCACACCACCAGCGCTATTGCCGTACCAGTCCTGATAACGGCCACCAATAGCCACGCGGATTCCCCATCGATCGTCACCGGTTCCGCTTTTAATGAGATCGCTCCGGGGTGGTTCAGCAGTTGTGACATTGACATCAAACGGGATGAAGTCTTCTGCCACGCGCTGCCAGATATTCTGAATGCGCTGCAATTCGGCATCGCTGAATGAAGGATCGCCGTCAATACTGAAAGCGTCCGTGACCAGGTTGTTGCTTCGCCCGTAATTCCAATAGGTTCCCGATGTCACATGTCCGTTAAAATCGAGATAAATTGTATGCCGGGCGTTCGGATTACTGCTGAGTGAAAATGTTTCGCTCAGCGGAGCATCTACCGTTATTCCTTCAGCGACAGCGGGGGCTTGTTCACTGTTCAGCGGAACAAGGGGCGGGGGGG
>JALTOP010000551.1 GCA_027000105.1 Planctomycetaceae bacterium
CGAAATCGCCCTTTCACGATCTCTGCGACAGTTGGAATCTTGTGAACCTCAATATTGGATTCCTGACATTGTTGCAGTAACTTTCTGACAACCTTGCCGGTTGTGGTGGTGGGAACAAGTATATGTTGAATGCCAGCCAGCCTGCTCTGTTCCTTGCACTCATCGAAGGAATAGACCTTTTGCCCACCGATCAGGGAACTTCTTTTTTGAGGGCTGTCATCGATAAAGCCCACCACGCGAAAACGCCCCAATTGTCCGTTGGTACTCGATAGCATTTTCCAGATGCCGATCGATGTTTCATCGGTGCCGAAAATCAGGGCCTTTTCTGCCGGTTGAGGCAACTTCCCCCGATTCCATTTCTTCCAGAGTATCCTGCAGCCGACGCGAAAGCCGGAGATGAACAACAGACAGAGGACAGCATCAATCAGAATAACGGATCGTGGAACAATGAATTCCCGACCTGAATAGAGATACGAAACCACCATCAAAACAGCAGCACTGGTGGCGCAACTGGTTGAAGTAACCAGCAGGTCCACAATGGAAGCGTGTCGGAATGCGTACTTCCATTCGCGGGTGAAAGTGCATACCGTCAACTTGACACCAAGAACAAATGGAAGTGCGGCTAAAAACCAGGCAATGCCCGCTTGCCCCAAATTGAAATCAAAGCGCAGGCAAAACGCCAAAAACAGCGATACCGCGATGATCAACGCGTAAATCGGAAGTATCAGGGCGAGGCGATGCTGCATCCAGCAGTCTCCAAAATTAACGAAAGATGACGTGCAGAGGAGCCTTGTTAATGAACCTGGCAGAGTGGGAAGATACCGTGAACTGGAAAGGAAGGGTGAACTTGATGAACTGAGCTGGCTTGTCACTTCAGTCAGCGATTCAGCCGGGGCGTAGTTGTAACCCGATCTGACTATGTCGTCCAGAGACCTTTGTTCCTCACCTTTTTTGGTGAACCTATAACCACATTCCTGAGGGTTGTTCCTTGGTGCCCTGAAGGTGTTTTGTAACCCTAACTCGCGTCACAGCAGTCAGTTACGGCGTAGAATCCGGGAAATTCTTCTTGCTCCCAGCAGAAGCCAGATTGTAAGAGTTGCAATGGAAATCCATTTTCCCAACTTGAAACTGTGTGAGTGATACTCCCATCTCAGCAGATGTTTTCCTTGCGGAACGGAAACTGCCCGGAACATTCCAGCGTATCTTTCAGACTCGATCGGCGTCCCATCCAGAAATGCATACCATTCCTGATCATACAGGTCGCGCAGGATCAGCTTTCTGTTTGATGCACTTTCCACTTCGAGAACAAGATGATTCGGGGCATACTCCAACCAGCGGATTTCTCCTTCACGGGTAGCATGATCCTGTTCTGTTTCCCAGTCTGCTCTGCGGTGACTGTTGAGCAACTCGGAAAGATAAAGTGGCTCCTGTCTTCCCCAGGCTCGATTGAGAAATTCATCGAATCCGGCCCAAACCAGTTTCAGATCTGCATCATCGGCGGCGGGGGGATGAAAGCTGAGAATGTGTGTCACCGCCGCCTGGCGCAACCATTTCAATTGAGCGGAAGTGAAATGGATCGTTCCAGACTGTTCCTCCTCATTCACCTGTTTCTCGCCGGTTTGTTCCTTGTCGGAAGGATACATCAGCGCCGGTTCGAAATACTCAGCCGGCCCGATTCCCAGATAAATCGGGTTTGATGTCGCCGTCACGCCAATTGTGGTAACCAAATTGGGTCCCGGCGCAAAAACTCTGGCAGGATCAGGATGATTGATCAGGATTGCCCGCACTTTACTTTTCTTGCGCACAACAATCGGCGTCTTGGGCACCATGAACGCGTAGGTCACACGCTGACTGACCCAGGATAAATCGAAAACAGTTGCGATAAAAACCAGCCAGAGCACGATCCTCTGCCAGCGAAGTGCCCTCTTTTTCAAAAGTTGATCCAATCCGTAACCGGCCCACATTGCCACCGCCAGCGTTGTTAAAATTCCGTATCGACCTGGGCCGCGAAAGAATCCGAACCCGGGGAGATATTGCATCATCGGAACAAGCAATCCGGTTGCATAAACCACTCCGAACAGCCCTAGACCAGCCAATATCAACAGCGGGGTTCTATCCGAACTCAAACAGTCCTTTTCCATTTTTTTCTTTCGGAAGTCTACGAACTTCATGCTTCCATAGATCGCCAGCAGCAGGGGAATGATCCCGAAGTAGAGATGAGCTTCGACCTTGTTGGTTCCGGTTCTGCTTGCCAGAAGTTTCATGTGGCCAAGTCGGGAATCAAGTTGATCCGCATCAGCATACCAATACCACGGGAGAAAAATCTGTGATAGATACTCCGGAGGAATGTGTCCGTAACCGGGGTCAAACTCTGCGGAAGAATTTGTTTCCCGTTGACTGTTCTGTTTCATCGTCCAGGTTGGAAGCAGTTGCATGCTCGCCAGCAGGAGCCCACAGGCAATCGCCACGCCGGGAAAGATCGTTTTTCTGACCAATAGTGACGGGAAACCGCCAGGCGTTCTTTTTTTCGATGCAACTTCGGTAAAAAATGAAATTGCCACCCAGGTAGCCAGCGCCAACTGCGTGATGAAAGCCAGGTTGTAATGCCCGAGCAGCAGTTGCAGGGCGAGAGCACCCGACAGCCCCCACAACCAGAGCAACTCCCCCGTTTTCTGAAAGCGTATCAGCAACCAAAGGCAGAGGGGCAAATATGCACCGGTCGTGATCGCCCATTCCAAACAGCAGCGTGGAGGAAACCAGCCATACACAAAGACAACCGCCGCCAGTGCTCCTGCGGAAAAACTCAACCCCAGTTCACGGGCAACAGCCAGGGTTGCCATAAAAGCCAGGACATAATGCATCAAATGGATTACGTTGTAAGCGGTATTGACATCGCACAGCCAGTAGAGGAGCAGGTTCGCCGGGTAAAACACGCCGGTCTGGCTTTCCGCAATCACCGGATACCCGTGGCCAACCAGTGGATTCCATTGCGGAATGACACCCGAATGCAGGCTGTCCGCATAGAACGATTTCTGAGGCATGAAGTATGTGTAAATATCTCCCCCGATTAAACCACCGCCCAGCCAAAGATCCAGCCAGAACCACATGGTTAAGCCGATTGCCAGCAACAAAAAGAGCAGCCAATGTTGGTATCGCTTTCCGTCCGGTTCAGCTGGTGACATATTCATTTTCGTTGACGTGTCTGTTTTTTCAGGGTTATGACGCACAGAACTTTCGGAAACAGCCTCAAAACGCTTATACTTCCCCAAGATTGGGGCTCAACCGGAGACATCAGATTGTTGAATAGGATGTATCATAATTGGTATCAGGTCGGTTTCCGAGTGTGAGACCCGTTTTTCATTTTCCTTTGCCAGTCGGTGCGTTTTCAGGTTCCGCTTTTGATGTTGTCTGATCGAACTCGTGGAATGACCGAACACGATCACGAATCGAGCAATCTCGACCGGAAGCCTGAACAGCACTGGTTGTTACTGAATGGTGGAGTTTCGCAGTTCGATCTTTACTTCGGTTATTTGGCTTCGGATTATTTCGAATTATATTGTTACACGAGTTTCAGGATGGAGTGATCATGCCACAGACGAAGACAATCCACGAAAAGTTGACAGAAATTGCCAACAATCTCTGGTGGAGTTGGCAGTCGGAAATGGACGACATTTTCAGACGCATTGATCCGGTCAAATTTGCGGAATTCAGCCAGAATCCCGTTCAACTGCTACAGGCCTATCCTCCTGAGGAACTGGAACAGCGGGCACGGGAAGAGGTGCTGCATTCGAAAATCAACTGGGCCTATCGTCGCTTCCACGAATATCTCAACTCCCGATCGACATGGGGAGATACACACGCCGGACTGCTCAATTTTCGTCCCGTGGCCTACTTTTCGGCTGAGTTCGGGATTCACGAATCGCTGCGGGTTTACTCCGGCGGGTTGGGAGTACTTGCTGGCGATCACCTGAAAAGTGCGTCAGATTTGGGAGTCCCGCTGGTGGGGATCGGCTTGTTCTATCATGAAGGCTATTTTTCGCAGATCATTGATGAATCCGGCTGGCAGCAGGAGATCTACAACGAGGTCGATCCAAAGACCATGCCGATCACGCCGATCAAGGACGCTCAGGGAAATGATCTTCTCATTTCTGTCGAAACCAGGCACGAGAAAATATATGCCCGTATCATCAGGATTCAGGTCGGGAGAATTAAACTCTTCCTGCTCGATGCCAACATCCCGGAGAACAGCGAGGAACATCGTCAGTTGACCGCTCGACTTTACGGGGGAGATCAGCGCACACGAATCCGTCAGGAGATGCTTCTCGGAATAGGTGGGGTGCGTGCGCTCAAGGCACTCGGAATCAATCCGCGTGTGATTCACATGAATGAGGGCCATTCCGCTTTTGCGCCCCTGGAAGTAATCAACAACAGAATGCACGAAGACGGGATGAGTTTTGACGATGCCCTGCGCGAAACCGCATCGGCTAACGTCTTCACCACGCACACTCCCGTCCCCGCAGGACATGACCGTTTTGATTCCGCCCTGATCGATGAACATCTCGGGCCGATGGCTGATTCTCTCGGGCTCGATCATCACGGGATCATGGGAATGGGACGGGTCGATCCGCAAAACGAGCACGAAACATTCTGCATGACCGTGCTGGCCTTCAAAACTTCCCGGCGAGCAAATGCGGTTTCCAATTTGCATGGCGTTGTCTCAAGAAAAATGTGGGCCAGTCTCTGGCCTTGGCGAAGCGAGGAGGAAGTCCCGATTGGACATATCACCAATGGAGTGCACGTGAATTCGTGGCTCGCGACTCAAATGCGGGTTCTTTATGACCGCGTGCTCGATCCCGAATGGCATTTACGAACAGGGGATCCGAAAGCCTGGGCCGGATTTGAACGGGTCACTCCCGGCGAATTATGGGAAACACATCAGGCGTTGAAGGCCCGACTGATCTTTTACACACGCAGCCGACTGATGAAACAGGCGGCTCGGCACAACGTTCCTCAAAGTGAATTGGACGAACTTTCCAACATACTGGATCCGCAAGCGTTGACCATTGGCTTCGCCCGACGGTTTGCACCGTATAAACGGGCTGATCTCATTCTGCGAGATGCAGACCGACTTGCCAAATTGGCCCATGATACCGAACGACCGGTTCAGTTCATCTTCTGTGGCAAGGCCCATCCCGCTGACCAAAACGGAAAGGCGATTTTGCAACGCATCATCCAGCTTTCGCACTCCGATCAATTCAGGGGGAAAATTGTCTTCCTGGAAGATTACGATATCAACTTCACCCGCTATCTGGTGCAGGGAGTTGATGTCTGGCTGAATAACCCGAGACGTCCTCTCGAGGCTTCCGGAACAAGTGGTCAGAAAGTCGTTCTCAATGGCGGATTGAACTTCTCGATTCTTGATGGATGGTGGGCCGAAGCGTACGACGGGACTAACGGCTTCGCGATCGGCGATGGCAACATTCACGTCGATTCGGAAATTCAGGACGAACGGGACGCTCAAAGCTTGATGGATGTTCTCGAAAGCGAAATCGTTTCCATCTTTTATGACCGGAATCGCGATGATCTGCCTCTGAACTGGATCGAACGAATGAAGAGGTCGGTGAAAACGCTGGGTTGGCGATTTAACGCCGATCGTATGGTGATGGATTACGTCACCGAAGGTTACATCCCCGCGGCTGGCGGTCTTTCTTCGGAAATGAGAATCATGCCGTAACGATTCATCCTGCCCGGGGATCAATGATCAATCCAAAAGTGTCAAGGGGAAAACTACGTTGTAATCAGATCAATCGCCTCGCTAAAATGGCACAAGAATCCCCGCGCAAACTCGAAGGATCCACCAAGGCATTGTTGGACACTAAGGCGAGGGTTGGACACGAAGGCGAGGGCTGCTGCAAGGTCAAACGACTTAATTTGATCGGATTTGAAAAATAAACAGACTGGGGCCGGGAACTGCAATCCGAGAGAGAACAGGATGCACAGTGACAAATTCATGATCAACCCGACAGAAACATTCGAGCACTTGCCGAATGCGCCGATCGTTGAAGCCGTCATCCACTGGCGAGCGAGATCGGAAAAAAAACTCGAACCAGACGCCTTCCTCGAACAATTGAAAGCGAAATTACCGGACTATCCGAATTCGCAGCGTCAGCAGGAACTCGGTGTCGGCGCTAAATTCGGACCTGAAGGTTCTTCGGTACGGCAACATCACCACTGGCACGGGTTCCGGTTTGAAACGGCGGACAAACTGCACGTCGCCCAGTTCACCCGAAACGGTTTTGTCTTTAGTCGGCTCAAGCCGTACGAGGATTGGGAAACATTCGAGGCGGAAGCCGGGCGACTCTGGCAAATCTATCGTGAATTGGCAGAACCGTCCGAAATCCAACGGCTGGGAGTCCGCTTCATCAATCGGATCACTCCAGTTCGGCCGGACAAGTTGGGCGACCTGCTGACCGTTCCACCGCGTAGCCCGGCCAGCATGCAATTACCACTCAAGGGATTCATGCACCAGAACACCTTCGAAATCCCGGACCATCCATACCATCTCAATGTGATTCAAACGATTCAACCACCCAGCCCGCCGGAAACCGAATCGTTGAGTTTGATACTTGATTTCGACGTATTTACCACACAGCCGATACCGTTTGACGAGATTAAAAACCGATTACAACAAATGCATTGGATAAAGAATAAGGCGTTCTTTTCATTTCTGACAGAAACAGCCATTGCCAGGTTCAGGGAGTAACGACGATGGAAACAACTCAGCTTCGCGGCGAAAGCTCGGCCGCGCGGTTCGTTGAGGAACAGATCACCGATCAGAATCGTTTTCTGCACAAGTCGGCCGCGCTCGGGGTTGAACAGGTGATTCGTGAAGAATTGACCGAAGTCTGGGAAGAATGCAGCCAGCCCGATTGGGACGCTTACAATGCGCTTCCAGTGAGTTGGGATTCGGTCGACAACGCTCGACGGCTTTTGCTGTCGTTGCCACTGGGCACGAAACTCCCATCGGTCGGCGCAGTACCCAGCGGGAACATCTCGTTGGAGTGGCACCACTCGCGCCGCCGCAGTCTGACCGTAACGGTAAGCCCTGATGGCGATCTGCACTATGCGGCGTTGCTGGGACCGGGCCGCACCTGCGGGACCGAGCCGTTTTTTGAGGAAGCTCCCCAGATTATTCTCGATCTCATCGCGCGAGTTTACCAATGCTAGATCCCGCCAACGTGCCCGACGTTGACGCCGAGGAAATGACCGCGAGGTTTGTTGTATCGAAGCGGCACATCAACAAACGAACATCCACGTTGAAAGCGGATGCGTTCGTTCCGCATCCTTACGAAGAATTGTCGGTGACACGGCTGATCGAGACTACCGAAGACGAAATCTGGACTGTGGGGCGGGATGTTGCCGCCGCGCGGACGCCACCCAGAACGCTGCGTGGTCGCGGCGATGTGCTGGCCGCAACGTATCTTCGTCAAGAGAATCTGAAGGTCGTTGCCGACCCCGTTGAAGGGAACCCCAATCACGCCAACGTCACCGGATGGCCGCCGGCGGACGACGAAGCCGCGCAGGTCATGATCGCCAAGGAAATCGCCGCCGTGGCCAAGTTCGTCCCGCCGCCGGAATCTTAGCCGTGAGAAAGATAGGACACGGCATGGATTACGTCACCGAAGGTTACATCCCCGCGGCTGGCGGTCTTTCTTCGGAAATGAGAATCATGCCGTAACGATTCATCCTGCCCGGGGATCAATGCCGGGCTTTCGCCTGGTGTCCCGGAACTATTCGATGTGGAATATCAACATGGAATAGCCGATTCTGCCGACCGGTTTGTATTTGTGCAAGTAGTTGTAGAAACCGTGTTCCTGGTACAATTCGCGAATACTGACCACATACCAGCCCGGTTCAAGAACGAAATCCGTATCTTTCGGCGAATCGGACATCTTGGGAGGCCAGCGATTATCGACGCCGATATCGGCAGGGCTGACGTATCCGGTGTGGATACAATACAGAGGCCGGGCTTCGGGATGATATTCGATCCAGTATTTCATTCGAAGCAGATCCTGTCCCCAATCGACATTGGCATCAAGCAGATATCGATAGCCGTTCTCTGGCCCGCCAGCCAAGTAGGGCAGGCTCCTGCCTGCCCTACGTTACTACGTTACTGACGACGCTTGTGTGTAACAACGTAACCGTAAAAAAGAATAGATGGTCTTCCCGAGATCGACGATAATTCCTCATGGTATGATAATAATAATCAGACTTCCCGACAAAAAACTACAAAAACAGAATGATGACAGCAAAACAATCAACAGGCTACGCCACTTTTCGCTCAACCAACCGGCGAAGCATTTCGTTCAACCGGGAGTAAACCTAAAAACAAAGCACATGGCGCATTCATCTTGTGCCTCACGGCACCCAACCACTAAAAATGGTCGGACTACCCGCTCTTGAATCACGAATTAATCGAGAACAACAGATGTAACCGTTCACACCCCGTCACTCCTCCCCGGGGTGTGAACGGTTACATTATCAACTTGTTCAATTGCCTTGTTTACTTTTTTCAGGGTATTTTCAAATCCTTTTTTTCCCCTTAATAGTCTGGAAAGCTTTCTTAATTGACCACCAAGTATGACAACCCCTTTTGTGCCCAATTTTGCAACCAGGCCTCCCGCTGGCAACAAATCCAATCCGACGAATACAACAGAGAGTGAGCGTTCAAAGGTTG
>JALTOP010000552.1 GCA_027000105.1 Planctomycetaceae bacterium
TGGTATGTTGCCGATCTGGATGGCATCGTCCATCGGCAATGGAACTGCGATATCCTGGAAGAACTTCTCGAAGACGATTTCTCGCTCACTATCGATCCGGGGATCCGATCGATCGAAGATCTGTATCAGATCAGAACACTGCAGGAAAAAACCGATTTCATCATCGCCAGCGAATCACTTGCCGATTGCAGTATGCTTGAACTGCTAACCGGAATGATCAACCCCGACTCGCTGACTTTCAGTCTCGATCTGATTGAAGGAAAAATGATCTCACCCGAGGGCGCCTGGGGAAATCGCACGATCGAAGAAACCGTCGATTACGTACTTCGGTGCGGGATGCGCAGAATAATTGTTCTCGACCTGGCCTACATCGGTTGCCACAAAGGCGTCGGTACGCTGGAAATCTGCAGACAACTGAAAACGAAATTTCCTGACCTGGAAATTGCAACAGGGGGAGGCGTCCGAACCAGCGAACAACTAACCCTGTTGGAACAGGCTGGCGTTCACACCGCGATGCTCGGCTCCGCGCTGCACAACGGTCAATTCAGCCCACAGGATCTGATCGCCCATTGCCCTGTTGAATCCGAGCCGTAATTTCCCGGGATTTTTCTTTCCCGAGTTCTATCATGAGATCTCACGATACGACGCGAGCGGCACGAACGGTATCATCATCCAATCTATATCATCGCCACGCCTATATCACTGCCCCAATCTATTCAGAGTCTTTATCACCGCCCAATTCATCCAGAGACCTTGATTATCAAACGACCTTGTCTATTCTGTACACGATACCAGACCCGTTTCCACTGCAACGAGTTCCCTCTGAAGCGAGAACCGCCATGCGAAAGTTGCCATTATTGTTTTTCTTTTTTGTGTTGGCAGTCTCACCCGTCGGGATCCCTGTATCGGCAGAAGATGGATTCAAGTACGAAAAGAAAATCGCTTCACTTGTCGAACCGTATCTGAAACATGAAAAAATCAACGCTGTTTCGGTAGGTGTCATTTCGCAGGGAAAGATCTGGAAAGGAAATTACGGCAACCTGGACGGAAAAGGAACACCGCCTCCCCGGTCGAATACCCTGTTTGAAATTGGTTCGATCTCCAAAGTATTCACCTCGCTCCTTCTTGCTGAAGCAGTTGTTTCGGGCCGACTGAAGCTGGATGATCCCATCAGCTCCATCATGAAGGAATTGTCGCAGAAGAATCCCGAATTGGGTGATCGAATCACCTTGATGCACCTGTCGCATCACACCTCCGGCCTTCCCGTGATGCCTCCCAATATCAAACCGGCCGATCCGACAAACCCGTTCGCCGGTTATGACCGACAGATGCTGACAGATTATCTCGTCCACGCGAAACTGGCCAGAAAACCTGGCCAAGGCTACGAATACTCAAACCTTGGTGTTGGTCTGTTGGGAGATTTACTCGCACAACAGGCCGGTGTCAGTTACGAAACATTGCTGAAACGCGAACTGACCGGCCCTTTGAAAATGACCGATACCACTATTACTCTTTCGCCCGAGCAGCACACCCGTTTCGCCCCTCCGCATAATGCGGCCCTGATAGCCGATAAGGCTTGGGACTTCGATGCACTTGCAGGTTGTGGCGCAATCCGCAGCACTGTTGATGATATGCTCCTGTTCGCCGAGGCTTCACTCAATCCCCCCGACGGGAAATTGGGGAAAGCGATTGATCTCGCCTGGAAACAGCATAAGCCGGCCAAAGACGGGAATCGGGCAATGGGGTTGGGCTGGATGATTGCGGGCGATCGGGTCACCCGCTGGCACAACGGGCAGACCGGCGGCTATCAAAGCATGATTCTGGTCAATCGTCCTCTGAAAAGTGCAACCGTATTGCTATGCAATACCGCTGGTTCAAATGCGGACGCGCTGGCTGAGCAGATTTTTCAGGCGATCGTCGGCATGAATGTCCAACCGAGATCGTTCGATAAAGAGTTCCGGGTCGATCCCAAGCAGGCAAAACGCCTTGAAGGAAAATACCGGTTCGGCCCGTTTCTGGTCATGACAGTCAAAGTGAAAAATGGTCGCATGATGGCCCAATTGACAGGCCAGCAGTTTCTCGCCGTCATCCCTCAAAGCGAAACTGAATGGAAATACCAGGATGTCGAAGCCACCCTGAAATTCGAACTTCCCCAAAC
>JALTOP010000553.1 GCA_027000105.1 Planctomycetaceae bacterium
CAATTTCTTGCGCCGGAACACGTCACTCCCAGAGGGTATTCTATGCTGGAGTGTAATTCAATCAATGAAGAATCCGTTCATATCATATCCATATTATTATATTCATGTTGTTTTGTGTGCTTCGGTAAAAAAATGCGTGCTTCATCCGCTTTGCCTGATGAATGTAGAACAACAGGAATACAAAACAGCGTTGCAGGAAGTCGTCACTCTGTTCGATAATCCGTCCCTCTGTTCGTTGTTCGTTTCGCACGAATCTGTTTATTCCGCATCGAACCAGTTTTTTCCATGTTTGATATCAACAACCAGCGGAACATCGAGATTCATCGCCTGCTCCATTTTGCCTCGAACCAGAGTGATTAACTGTTCCCGTTCATCATCCGGCGATTCGAATACAAGTTCATCGTGAATTTGCAATAACATTTTCGCTTTCAGGGACGATGCCTGAATCGCTTCATGCACATGCAACATGGCCAGCTTGATCAAATCCGCCGCAGAACCCTGTATTACCGTATTGATGGCGGTCCGTTCGGGCATATTGCGATTGCGTCCCCGTATATTCTTGATGCCGGTTATGGGACGCCTGCGGCCGAGAATCGTGTAGGCATAACCGGTGCGGTGACATTCTTCGAGTGTCTGTTCGATAAACTGTTCGACACCTGGATAACGGGCGAAATAATCGTCGATGAATTCCGCGGCCTGTTCTTGTGGAATGTTCAGCGAAGCCGCCAGACCAAATGAACTCTGGCCGTAAATAACGCCGAAATTGACCGCTTTGGCGACGCGTCGCATTTCTTTATCGACGTCCTGTTCACTGACATGGAAAACTTCCGCGGCGACAGCCGTATGAATATCAAGTCCGCTCCGGAAGGCCTCTATCAACGCCTCATCCTGTGAAAAATGGGCCAATATCCGCAATTCAATCTGTGAGTAGTCGCAACAGACCAGTTCTCCATTTTCATCGCCCGGAATAAATGCTTTACGGATCTGCCTCCCTTCATCGGTACGGATCGGAATGTTCTGCAAGTTTGGATCGCTGGAACTGAGCCGTCCGGTCGCCGTGACAACCTGATTGAATGAAGCGTGAATCCGCCCTGTTTCCGGATGAATCAGTTTCGGAAGGGCATCGAGATACGTACTCTTCAGCTTGGCAAGTTGTCGATACTCGATTATTTTGGCGGGCAGGGGATGCAGCGGGGCCAGTTTTTCCAGGACAGACTGATCGGTACTCGGCCCTGTTTTCGTTTTTCTCTGTACGGGCAGGCCGAGTTCGCTGAAAAGAATTTCCCGGAGTTGTTTCGGAGAATCCGGGTTGAAAGGATGCCCCGCCATCTCTTCCAGTTCGGCCAGCAACTGTTCAATTCTCTTTGCCGCCGATTCGCTTTGCCGATGCAGTTCTTCTGCATCAACAGTGATCCCGTTCAACTCCATCTGAGCCAGTACCGAAATCAATGGCTGTTCGACTTCCTCGAACAGATTCCAGAGTTTTTCCTGACGGAGGCGATCCCGTATCAATTCGCAAAGTTGCAAGGCGATATCCGCATCTTCGCTGGCGTACTCTGCAACCCGGGCGATGTCAATTTCAAACATCTTCTTTTGCGATTTTCCTTTTCCGATCAAGTCGGAAATCGGAATCATCTGATGCCCGAGATACTCACCAGCAATCGCATCCAGGCCGTGACTCCTTGCCCCGGCGTCCAGAAGATAATGCCCGACCATGGGATCCATGCCCACGGTCGTGTTTTCGATTCCGTGACGTCGCCACACCAGCAGATCGTATTTGATGTTCTGGTTGCTGATCGCAATATCCTGATTTTCCATCACCGGCCGAAACGCCGCAATCACTTCCCGGGAGTCGAGTTTCTTTTGGCCTTCCGGCCCGTCAACGGGAATGTAATAGGCAGTTCCCGGTTGATAACTGACAGCCCAACCGACGATCTCCGCCCGCATCGCATCGACAGAAGTCGTCTCCAAATCGATACAGACTTCCTTCTGTTCGAGCAATTTTTCAATCAGTTCATCCAGGGAATCGGATTGGTCGATGATGAACCATTTTCGATCATTCACAGGGCGAACGGCTGCGTCGGATGTCGGGCTTTGTCTCTTTTGACCGGATGAATCGTGCTCGGTTGAAGTGTCGCCGGTTGAATCGCC